>DUWJ01000264.1 GCA_012842765.1 Bacillota bacterium
AGCGTAGGCATGGGTTATGCCATCGCCTATCCGTTTGCCGCGATTACAGTCATCATATGCATGCAGCTGCTTCCGAAGCTTTTCGATGTGGATTTGCAGCAAGAAGTTGCCCAACTAGATAGCGACCTGGCCAATGGTCACACCTGGTCTGCATCCAAGCCTGCCTCGTTTTGCGTACCTGGCATAGCATTCGTTTCCCTAATTGGATATATACTGGGCAGCATCAGTATACCCTTGGGTTCCGTGGGCAAGGTCAGTTTAGGCACCACGGGAGGAGTGCTGGTTACGGGCCTGATTCTAGGCGACCGTGGCCGTCTGCGTATGGATGAGCGGGCCCTCAACGTGACCAAACAAGTAGCTCTGTATTACTTCTTGGCTTATGTCGGCCTTAACTACGGATATCAGGCTGCAACCGCCATGACTGGACCGAATGCCATGTTGGTTCTGGTCGGTATCCTGACTACAGCGACTTCCGTTCTTGTCGGCTTCTTGTTCGGACGTTATGTGTTGAAGATGAACTGGATCATTCTGTCCGGCGCTATATGCGGCAGCATGACTTCCACTCCTGGCCTGGGCGCAGCTATTGATGCTACTGGGCGTAACGAAGCTGCTGGTGGTTATGGCGCTACCTATCCTGTGGGGTTGCTCTGCAAGGTGGTGATAGTGCAGGTATTGAGCAAGTTAGTCTGGTAAGGCCGGTGGAAAAGCGAATAAGCAGTAATCATAATCAGCCATCGGTTGCGAATTGAGCTGAACCTGGAGCGTTTAAGCCAGTTTGGCACTAGGCCCCGGTTCTATCGAAGGACGCTAAACGCCAGCTGAATGCGGTGCTAATCGACATGGCAGAAGGTCAGGGAGTTATCCTTCGCCCACGCCTGATCAAAGCTGTGCTCGGTGTTGTCTACGCGACTCACCTTCAGCCGCCATCCAGCAGCTACGCTGTTGAAACCCGTGAAGTTTACAGAGTCACTGGGATCGGAGACCTTGCGAGAATTTGGAGTTAATTTCTACTTTCGCATCATTCACCTGCGCTGTTGATTTTGCTAGAGCCAAACCCTTTGGAGAATGCAAGGGGAGTCCCGGCCAAACTCGTATTTGGCGCAATCTGACTCGTAGTGAAGCCCGAGAACCTGCTTGATCTTAGATGCGATCGAAGTTCCAGGTATACAGATCGACCTTTCGACCCATCATGTGATACATCGGGAAGTTTAGGCATTTCACTGTGATGCCCGATATAGATGGCAAATCCCCAAATGCCAACGGTTATCTGCTGGGTTGTTCCATGATTTTACCTGACGCATGCTGAGCAGCGCAACATTGATGCTGGTGTATCGAGGCACAGAGCATTGGAAAGGAAACTCAGCCCTTTCGCGTCTAAGCGCGAGCACTAGTATGGTTAACACACAAACGGGCTCGCTTGCTTCTCCCCGGTCCTACATCTGGCAGATAATTGGGCAACATCTACCGGGTGCCGCCGACCAAAACCCGATATGTCGCCGCCTATCATGCTATAATAGGACTTGCTAGAGTCAATTCCTGGGGCGGCTTGGATCTATCTCAATTCGAAAAAGGAAGTCCCGGTCCAGGCATAAGCTCCCAAAAATCAGGCGAAGCGGAGGTATTAAGATTGAAGCGACTGGCGTCTGTTCTGTTCATCGTTTCCCTTTTGGTCTTGGGTTCGCTAGGCGCACTCGCGGCAGATGAT
>DUWJ01000265.1 GCA_012842765.1 Bacillota bacterium
CCCTCCCGAGAATCAGCAAAGAAGGAGGTGTAAGGTGTGACTCGACGCTTGAATTCACTTTGTAATCACGCTCGATCTATAAAAACCAAGAGATTGATCATGATAAGAATCGGCTCGGAGTCGCCCGCATGACTTAGTTTGGGAATAGGTCGCGAGCTACCAGCACAGGCAGGATGAGGATATGCTTCTGCATGTAAGTTTCGCACTAGATGTCCGAAACTCCTCTGTCTTTTGAGGTTATTGGCGTTCACCGGCTCAGGTTTTTCCGATGTGGCTTGAGATTTGCATAACTGGCAAAGCGGCAGCCTGACGCGGAACATGCCGAGGCTCTAAACTATCTCACCGCAGATATCGGGCAATTGATGGCATATTTCGGACGGAAGATCGAGAAACTCCGAGTTCAGGTGGGTAGTATCGCGATTCTCAACAACAAGCACTACAGAATCTGTGTCGAGCACACACGAATGCCAGACACCTCGCTTCACGTTGTATGCCTTGAGCGGCTCCATCGCCACAGCATGAAACGTTTCAACACTTGCGTCTCCCTCGCCTATAATGAGAAAGGCCCTGCCTGCCAAGAGCAAAAAGACTTCGTCTGTCTCGTTATGCCTTTCAAGGGACTTCACCCCGTCAACTGCGTTGTGCTCGGAGGAGCATATAGCGGCCACACGCCATGCACCGTAATCTATCAACGGTTCGTAGTCATGCACAAGGCAACTCCGTATCTCAAGCAGTCTTGGACTAATCGCCAAAACGCCCACCTCCGGATGGTTGTTCACGGCTAAGTATAACTATTATATTCCTACAACGGTCAGCCTATCAAGGAAGAGAATGTGGTTGGCGGGAGGTTCAACTCTCTTCTTCTGATGTAAAGCTCCGGCCTGGTATCGCAGGACCAAGCCGGAGCCTTGCGTCTTGGAGCCGACCTTGTCGGCCAAATACACCTCCCGTCTGCAGAAAAGTCCCTTAGATAATGTGAAGTGTCGACGTCCCTCGCCTTGTTGTCTCACCTTTTTGGGCATGGTGTGGGCAAGGCTGAAGCATTATGACCAATGCAGTTGGGGCGTCGACACACCTAATTCAAGTATCGGGCAATAAAGATTCGACTTGGGGATCGGCCGCACAGTCCGCTATCTCTGCTCCTTAGGCCTCGAGGTACTCGCGGATCACCGGGCGACGGTTCATTTCAGAGTGCGAAAGGCCGCAAGGCCCTGGGCAAGATCCCCAGACACGCTGCGATTGCCATTCCATAGTTTGTGACTGGAACAGCGGCGTCTGCCACGGCCTCAAGGCGCGAACACATCTCTCTCCTGTTAAGCATACACCCGCCACAGTTAATGACAAGCTTGAATCTGTCCAAATCCTCCGGAAAATCGCCTCCGCGTTGCCATTCATATCTCAGCTCTCCGCCGACTTTCGCATTGAGAAGGCGGGGGATCTTCACAGTCCCTATGTCGTCTTCGATGGGATGATGAGTACACGCCTCGGATATGAGCACTACATCGCCAGGCTCAAGGCCTTCTATGGCGCGAGCGCCTTCGACCAGAAGTTCGAAGTCACCCTTATGGCGTGCAAAGAGAATCGAAAAAGATGTCATGGGAACGGATTCCGGGACTACGGGGGCTACCTCCCCGAAGGCTTGGGAATCAGTTACAACCAATCTCGGCAGGAAATCCTTATCGGCGAAGAGCTGCCTCAATTGGTCAATTCTTACGGCGACCGCAATCCCCTCGTGATCTAAAACATCTCTTATGGTCTGGACCTGAGGCAGAATCAACCTGCCCTTCGGGGCTTGGGCATCTGCCGGAATGACCAGAACCACCATGTCTCCACAGCTTACAAGATCGCCTACTATGGGGGGCCCCTCGCCCAGCCCGCCTACGGATTGAGCCAACCGGCTTATGGCACCTAGCAGTTCCTCTTTTCCCCTTCCCGTCCTAGCACTTACACACACACGAGGCGCATCCCCTTCCCCGGAGGCGCCCGCACCGTCACATAAAACGCAGTCGGCATCACAAAGGTCCGTCTTATTCACGGCCACAATATAGGGAACCCTCTTGCGCTCGAGACAGGAATATAGCTGGGCCTCAGGCTCCCCTTCGCCCAACTTGGCATCGACCACAACTACGGCCATATCGGCCTTGTTGATCGCCCTCATGGTCCTGGCAACCCTCGCTTCTGAGAGAAGGCTGTCATCATCTACTCCGGGGGTATCGATGAACACGACCGGGCCGGTCCCATGTATCTCCATCGACTTGTAGACGATATCCGTAGTCGTTCCGGCCATCGGCGAAACCACGGCAACGTCCTGATCTGCTAAGGTGTTAATAAGGCTCGACTTGCCCGAGTTCATTCGCCCGAGGATAGCAATGTGTATCCGATTGGATCTGGGAGCCTTGTCGAAACTCATTTCCGTCCTCCAGTCCGCCTCTGCGGCGCTAGACTGATGTGCA
>DUWJ01000266.1 GCA_012842765.1 Bacillota bacterium
CAAGCAAGCCGCCCAACAGGCCCCTCTCTCCTTTCCGGATGCCGGCCTCCAGATCCCGAAGCATAGTGCGGGCTGCTGATTTCGATATGATAGAATCAACAGCAACGAGCGAGAGTACTAGAACAATGACGAAACTTATAATTGCCCAAACGCGATACCTTTTCGCAAAATACTGTTGCATGGTAGGAAACCCGTGTGTTCCTCCGTTCATGAAAATCCACTCCTTTGCATGATCCCACATTCTGGCCTAGCCAAGCCCGTGTCGCAGAAGTAAGACTGTCAATCAGTTCTTCTTTGGATAATCCATCCATACCGCATCTGTACTGATAAATAGCACAAAGGCCAACAGATATCCTCCATTGGCCGGCGACAAATATACAATTGTTGCAGTTTAAATGCACAACGGGCTAATCGTCGACGTGAAGCAGCACAATCTTGGAATCAAAGCCACCTCGGGAGTGTCTCTTCTTCTCAGCCATCATTACTAGATCCTCGAACTTAATTCCAGACGCCTGCCCCAGAGCCGCGACAACTTCCATTATATCTGCAAGTTCTTCAGGATTTCCACTGGCCAGATACTCATTGACTTCCTCCATCAGTTTCTGCTTGAGATACATCTCATACTCACTATCATCGGCGATTCGAGTAACCGCCTGTTTCCCTGACGCTTCGATGATCTCTGGGATTCTATCTCTAACCAGCTTATCGTAGGTTTTGCGCAAAGCTACTCGCCCTCCTCAGCGTATGGAACCAGACTCTTCTTTATCTTTCTGACGCCGCCCCGCGGATCCGGCACATCCCCTGCGTATCTGGGAATGAGATGAACGTGGAGATGGAAGATTGTCTGTCCAGCAGCAGCACCCACATTTACCCCTATATTGTAGCCATCCGGATGAAAACGTTCATCCAGTTTTTCTTTGGCCTTTGCAAGCAGAAGGCTTATTGCGTTCTTCTCATCTTGAGTGGCATCGAAATAGGTCTCAACGTGCCGTTTGGGAATGATGAGAACATGCCCCTCATTGACCGGATAGGCATCGTAGAATGCAAGAGCCAGATCGTTTTCGGCAATCACCTTTTCCTTCGGCAAATTGCAGAATATGCACTGAGGCAAGAACCCCACCTCTTTCTAGTTCAGTCCTTAAACCGGCGTCGGAAGTAGTCGATTCGTCGGTATGAGAGAATATCCTGCACGTGTTCTGCAAGGTGCGGCGAAAGATACGGCTGCACCTGAGAATCGATATACATCACACGATTTATTTCATCATAGTGGAAAAACTGGCCTCGCGACAAGAATCTGACCGGGTTTTTCCTGGCCAGTTCGGCGAAATCGTCAGCTGTCCATTGACGCCACTTGCGAT
Source organism: Bacillota bacterium (assembly GCA_012842765.1). Lineage (GTDB taxonomy): Bacteria > Bacillota > DTU025 > DTU025 > DTU025 > UBA10085. The sequence goes on from DUWJ01000266.1 coordinate 1,359, forward strand.
TGCTCTTATCCCTGAAATCCTTCTGATGCACGGGATGGTCGACGTAGAAACGCATCATTCTTTCACCGATCTCGTCCAGTCTTGCCTGCGCCACAATATCGCCGTCACGCAAAAATGCCGCTATTGTCGGCAGTTTGTATGCCTTAGTCATCCGGGTCTGTTCAATCTCGACGAGGAATGCCTCTGCCGGCGTATCGAGCCAACTGGCCTCCTCAGGTTCAAGCTGGCCAACGGATTCGAGGAACCTGAGCCATCCATCCCTGAGATACTCTCTCATCGGTATGTCACTGCCCTCATAGATGTCCACTCGGTTCGGCCTTTTACCCAGGGAGTGTTTGATTTTCCAATAAGTATCCTGCATTCTCACTGGCAAGGGGTCGCGCGCCGCCAATTCATCGAACAAGTCGATGACTCGTAAGTCAAAGTTTACAGTGCACCCTTCCGGGAATTCGTAATCTTCTATTCGCAGACACCTTGAAAATTCATGGGTCCACGGGTTATCCCCGGCAAGGAGAAGGGGAATATGGTGAGCCCTCTTGTAGTTGCCGATAAAGTCGATCACCGTAAGATGATGTTTGCCTGGATATTTTCGCAATCCCCTGCCTAGCTGCTGAAGGAATATCACATATGACTCGGTGGGCCGCAGAAACATCACAGTATCGAGGGAAGGAACATCAACACCTTCATTGAACATGTCGACGGCAAATATCACTTTGATTCGGCCTTCCTCTAGTGCCTCTATCGCGTTATCTCTTTCAAGCGCGTATCCATTGCCTAGCTCTCCACTATGAACTGCAGCCGAAGGAATCCCGTGAGCAGAGAAGTATTCCGCCATGTATTCCGCATGCCCGATGGAAACGCAAAAGCCCAAACACTGCTGGCCCGCGAGTTTGCGATAGTGCTCCAAGACCAAGTCTGCTCGCTCTACATGCGATAGCTGCTTCTCAAGATCTTCAATAACATAAGAACCATTGGCTATTCTCACATCATCATAGTTTGTAGGGTCATAGATCGCATAGTAATGGAACGGCACCAACAAGTCCCTTTCGATGGATTGCTTGAGTGAGATCTCATAGACGACATTGTCATCACATAAAGAGAAGATGTCCTTATTGTCCATCCTAAATGGCGTGGCAGTCAGGCCGAGCAGGAAACGCGGCTCGAAATGCTCCATTACCTTGCGGTAGGTATCGGCTGCGGCATGGTGAAACTCGTCCACTACGATGTAGTCGAAGTAGTCCTTGGGGAATACATCCAAATGCTCATCACGGCTGAGGGTCTGCACAGTGGAAAAATAGATGCATGCGCCCTCATCTTTTTGCTCGCCTGCGTAAAGCCCGAAGTGGGATTCGGGCCGGACGGACCTGAATACTTCGTAGGCCTGATCGAGTATTTGCTGCCGATGCGCGAGGAAAAGCACTCGCTCGTATTCGAGCGAATCAAAAGCTGCCAGGTGAGTCTTGCCGACGCCGGTGGCTGCAACAACCACTCCTTTGGATGCGCCTTCATCGCGTGCCTGCTTCAGGTAGTATAGAGCTTCTATCTGAGCATCCCGGGGCTCAGGCTTCCCAGTCCAGACCGTCTGGGTACTCGTCTCGACATCCCGAATCAGCACTGGTTTCTTCCAAGCTAAAGCGTATTCCTTTAGCACTTCCGCAGTGGCCGGCTGCGCGTATTTGTGGAATAACTCGTCAAAGGTGTCGCTGAATTTGTGGTATTCGCTCGGGTGTTCGCTACGGAAGAAACGGTAATTCCACTCGATCCCAGTGGTCAGGGCGGAGCGTGAGAGGTTGGATGATCCCACGAAAACCTCTGCCTCGTCCCCGTGGTCAAAAATGTAGGTCTTGGGATGGAAAGCTTCAATGCTCCCGTTGTAAAATCTCATGTCTATGGAGCCGCCTAATCTGTCATAAAGAAGGTACAGGGCTGAAGGTTGCGTTATGGACAGATACTGCCCTGTCAGAAGCTCTATAGACACGCCTCGGCTAGCCGCCTGCTGAAGACTTGGCAGGATGAGCTTCACCCCAGATTCCATGACAAATGCCACAATCAGCCGTATCCTGTCGGCTCTTCCGATTGCCGCCTCCAAACGTGGCAATAGGTGATCATCCAGACCAGTTATGGCATTGATCACAAAACCCACCTCACAA
>DUWJ01000267.1 GCA_012842765.1 Bacillota bacterium
CCAAAAGGATCGTTCTTCCTCAACATAGGCTCCAAGCCGAGCGACCCATGGGTTCCTTTTGAAGTCGCCATGGAGCTGAGGGAAACCTTCGTTCTTCAAAACGTGATCCATTGGGTCAAATCGATCGCTATCTCCCATGAAGATGTCGGAGACTACCCGGCAATCCGCGAAGATATAGCAGTGGGGCACTACAAGCCCATAAACAGCAAGAGATTCATCAATGATTGCCACGAGTACATATTCCACTTCACCCACAACGGAGACGTTACCCTCGATCGGCTGGCAGTGGGGGTGCCTTACCAAGACAAAAGCAATATCAATCGCTGGACCCGAGAAGGCAGCTCGCCAATCGATCTGCGCTGCCGTGGAAACACATGGTTCATTCCTTATGAGACAATAACCAGGCGGAACAGCGAACGCCCGCATCCGGCCACATTCCCCCCGAAACTCCCGGAGATGTGCATAAAGCTGCACGGCCTCGACCGATGCAGACTAGTGATCGACCCATTCTTGGGCTTGGGCAATACCGCTATTGCCTGCGTACGCCTGGGAATGCCTTTCGTCGGCTACGAAATCGATCGGTTTTACTTCGCCAAGAGCATAGAACGCGTAACTCAAGCCGTGAAAGAAAGGAAAATAATCGAGGATGACAGCAGGGTCCAGTTCACCCAGCAAAGCCTTTTTCCGGAGCATGATCAAACCGAAAAAAACGCTAGCCTATAACTGCACGAACTGCCCGGAGCAGGTTTTCCCCCATGATCCCCTGTATCGCTGATTCAGAGTAGCCGCGGGCAGCCAGTTCTTCCGCTACCTTTCCAAGGCTTGATACATCCTTGAGCTCGTCAGGGAGCTGCTCATCGGGCAGGCCGTCAAAATCCGAACCTAGCGCTATGCACTCCGGTCCGATTAGGCTTGCGAAATGGTCTATGTGATCAACAACGCCGGCAAGGGACCTTCTTTCCTCTCCTAGGAAGTATCCTGCGAAGTTTACGCCGATAACCCCGCCCTTTTGGGCTATCGCTCGCGCCTGATCGTCCGTGAGGTTTCTCGGGTGATCGCAGAGGGTTTTCGAGTTTGAGTGCGAAGCGATTACAGGCCTCTTCGACACCTCCATCACATCCCAAAACCCGGCTTCCGACAGGTGGGATACGTCCACAACCATCCCGAGCCTGTCCATTTCCTCCAATACCTCCACGCCAAATCTTGTGAGCCCGCCTCCTGTCCGACTCTCGAAAGCCCCGTCCGCAAGCTCATTTCTGAGACTCCAAGTCAACGTCATGAGCCTTACGCCAAGACGATAGAAAATGCGCAGGAGCTCTATGCACCCATCCAGCGCCTCGCCGCCTTCTATCGACAATAGCGCCGCTATCTTGCCTTCCTCATATGCCTCTTCTACGTCTCTGCCACTCGTGGCGAAGACCAGCTTGTCGCTGTTCTCCTCGATCTCCCTGTAGAACGCATCAACGTACTGGAGAGCCCTCCTGGCACCCCCGCCAGGCAAATACTGAGGAGGCACATATATGGCGAATACCTGCGCCGAAACTCCAGCTTCCATCATGCGTTCCAGGTCGAGCTGGCCGCCCTTGTCGCGATCTGCCAACCTGCGGTGGCCTTCGACTATGTCCATGAGCGTATCGCAATGTGCATCCATTATGAACATGTACTGCACCTCCAACGCTTGTGCAATCAATACATATTGAGTATACCACTACAACCGCCCACCAGCATTGTCCCGTTTTGGCTGAAGTGCTAATATTGGGCATGAGCCGAATAGTGCACAAAAGTGTTCACCCGGGAGGTTGATCATGCATGCCGAAAATCAAGATTGTCACCGACTCTACAGCGGACTTAGGCCCGGAACTGATCAAACGCTATGGCGTGGAGGTCGTCCCGCTCATAGTCACATTTGATGAAGAAACATACACCGACGGAGTTGATATCGATACTCACCGCCTGTTTCAGCTTGTCAAGGAGAAAGGAAAGCTTCCCAAAACCTCGAGCCCGAGCCCCGAAACCTTTAGATCGGTTTTTGAAAAAGCCATCGCCGACGGAAGTCAGGTAATCTATATAGGCATCTCCAGCCAGTTTTCCGCTTCTGTCCAAAGCGCCAGGCTCGTGGCAAACACATTCCCCGAAGGGCAGGTGCATGTGTTTGATTCGGCCAACCTGTCCACGGGAATCGCACAGCTTGTCCTTTACGCACATGATCTAGCCGCCGAAAACAAAACCGTTCCCGAGATCATGGACCTCCTCGAAAAAGCACGCCCCAA
>DUWJ01000268.1 GCA_012842765.1 Bacillota bacterium
GCCGCAGAACGTTGAACTGAGAAACGGAGGTTTGAGCAAGTGACCTGTCTCGACGACATCTTGGCCGATGGCGCGCTCACCCGCGTCCTCCGATCCTTCAAAGAAGCCACGGGGATAGCGGCGCGCATCGTAAAAGCCACCGGGGCGCCAGCCATAGCCTCCCGGACATGGGAAGACTGCGCCTTCTGCCGCCTGGTCCGTTCCTCCGAGGAAGGCCGTAATCGCTGTTCGAGGTCGTATGCATATGCCGCAAGGCAAGCCGCATACCTCGGAGATCTCTATGTCTTCCAGTGCCATGCCGGGCTCGTCTGCTGGGCCGCGCCGCTGGTGAGCGACGGTACCCTGCTAGGCGCGGTCATCTGCGGGCAGGTCATCATGTGGGAGCCAGACGAATATCTGATTCGCGATTCCGTCGAACGCCTCCGCGATCTTGATATTCCTCTTCCTCAACTTGAAGCCGCCATTACCCAGCTTGAGCAGGTAACAACCCGCCGCGTCCAGGCCGCTGCGGAACTGCTCTTCGCAGTATCCACTTATATAGTGCGCTCCGAGGACCTAGCACTCGAACAGAGAAACGAGATATACAGGCAACAGCGGCTCCTCGGCGAAGCCATCCAGGAACGCAAGCGCATTGAAGAGCAGTTTTCCATCCGCGGCCTCTATTCGCCTCAGCAAGAAAGGGAGCTCCTATCGGCAGTCCGAAGCGGGCAGCGAACGGAGGCAAAGCGGATGCTCAATGAGATCCTGGCCGATATTTTCCTGAGTCAACCTGACCGCCCGGACATCATCAAAGCCCGTCTCCTCGAACTTGCCGTCTTCCTCGCCCGCGCCGCAGTGGAAGCAGGCGCCGACCCCGAACGAATACTCGGCCTCAACTACCAGTCCATCGGAGATCTGTCCCGTTGCGAGACTTTCGAAGAGGTGTGTTTCTGGATCGTGCGGGTAATGGACGAGTTCATGGATGCCGTCCAAGATACTCCTGATTTGCCCTCAGGGCAAGTACAGGAGGCCATTAGGTTCATGCAAAGCAACCTCGCTTCCAAACTGTCTTTGGCCGACATAGCATCATCAGTCCATATCAGCCCCTCCCATCTGAGCCATCTCTTTAAGGAGGAAACAGGCATGTCGGTAATGGACTGCCTCACAGCCCTCCGCATTAGCGAAGCCAAACACCTCCTGGCCATGCCGCAGCTCACAGTGGCACAGGTTTCTGCCGCAGTGGGGTTTCAAGACCCCGCCCATTTCAGCCGCTCGTTCAAGCGGATGGAAGGAATCTCGCCAACAGCCTATCGCCAAAGCATGATTTCAGCAGGATAATCCATGAAACCACAAGACCGTCCATGGACTTCATTTGCCATTCCTCTAAAATGGGAGTTGGTGAACTATCTGACACAAGGGGGTTAGGGCATTGCATGATTACTTAGAAATGAGAGAAGCTTTGGAAAGTGGAAATGCGCCCAAGGTAAAGGCCCTTGCAGAGCAGGCCCTTGCAGAAGGCCGAAGCGCAACTGAGATCCTAAACGAAGGATTGATCGCCGCCATGAGTGTGGTTGGCGTCAAGTTCAAGAACAACGAGATTTACGTTCCTGAAGTTATGGTGGCTGCCAGAGCCATGACCGCAGGTCTCAACGTGATCAGGCCCGTGCTCGTTGAGACCGGGGCGCCGTCTGAGGGCAAAGTCGTAATAGGTACAGTCAAAGGAGACCTTCATGACATCGGCAAAAATCTGGTCAAGATGATGTTTGAGGGAGCAGGCTTCGAAGTCGTAGATCTTGGGGTCGACGTTTCCGCGGACGCATTTGTGGACGCAGTCAGAAACGAACGACCTGATATACTAGGGTTGTCAGCCCTGCTGACAACGACTATGCCAGCTATGAAGACCACGATCGATGCGCTGGAGAAAGCGGGGATCAGGGACCAGGTAAAGGTGATCGTGGGCGGCGCGCCGGTCACAGACCACTATGCCAGGGAGATAAAAGCAGATGGTTACGCAGCAGACGCAAGCTCGGCAGTGGATCTCGGCCGCCGGCTGATCTCCGCATAGGGGGACACGATCATGAAACTGATAGAACTGGCAATGTCAGGCAAACGAAGGCTCGTCGCCCCGCTCTTGGGCTACCCCGGAGCAAAGCTGACTGGCTCCTCACTCAAGCAGAACGAATTCAATCCCGCGCTCCATGCCAAAACCATGGATAGAATCGCGGCGCGGTTCGCTCCCGACGCAGTTTTCTTCATGATGGACCTGTCGCTTGAAGCAGGCGCGCTTGGTTTGCCGGTGAGATACCCTCTCTACGAGTCGCCTTCTGTAGAGGAACACCCAATCCGGGAAGTGTCCGACCTTGACGCGCTTCGCGTCCTCGACCCGCTTGACGACGCAAGGCTTGCAGGTTACATCAAGACCATGGAGCTGATGAAGAGAAGCATATCCGTGCCGTGTGCGGCTTACGTGGCCGGACCGTTCACCCTGGCGGGATTGCTCATGGGCGCATCCGATATTGCAATGGCGACCATCACCGATCCCGAATTGGTCCATGAAATAGTCAGGTTCGCCCAGGACATATGCATCCGCTATTCACGCGCGCTCACCGAGGCGGGAGCAGATATGATAGTAGTGCTCGAGCCTACTGCCACATTCCTCTCTCCCCGGTCGTTCGCCACATTCTGCGGCACGTACGTCCGGGAGGTGTTCGAAGCGCCTGGCATGGCCGACATGATGGTTCTTCACATATGCGGAGACACAACGCACATCCTTCGCGAGATGTGCGCTACCGGAGCCCACGGGCTGAGCCTCGATGCTCCTGTGAACATGCGTGCAGCTGCAGGCGTTGTAGATCCTGATGTCGTTCTCATCGGGAATGTGGACCCTGTCGGAGTTATGCTGTATCGAGATGCAGCCGGGGTCGCGCAAGCCGTTCGCGAACTCCTCGATACAATGTCAGGCGTCGAGAACTTCATTTTGAGTACCGGATGCGATCTGCCGTATGAGACGCCCCACGAAAACATCGACGCATTCATGAGTGAAGGAAGACGATAAGAATTGGCCTCTATTATCCTGTCTACGGAAAAGATGAAGATTCCAGCTAACCCCGGGGATACTATCTCCTCGGCGCTCGGTCGTGCAGGTGTGCACGTATACGCGCCCTGCGCGGGTCGGGGCGTCTGCGGCAAGTGCAAGGTCGTAGTTGAAGGAGGGCTCGGAATATCCGCGCCCACCGAGATCGAGCTCGCGCATCTTTCGGCCAACGAAATCGCCTCAGGCGTGAGGCTCGCCTGCCAGGCTGCTATCTTGGGGGATGCGGATGTAACCGTCTTGTCCCGAGTCGCGCCGGGCAATCAAAACGCCTCCATACTGACGGACAGCAAATGGCTGGACAATCAGGTTGAGTCAGCCGATGCGCGCGTTGAAGCGAAAACCGTATCCATTGACCCTACGTCTTCTGCCCGTTCAGACTGGGAGCGGATCTCACTAGCTTTTGGGTTGCCAAAGTATTGCCAAATCGCCGACGGGATTTTATCTGAGTGCCCAGAGCCAGCCTCAATCCCGACCCTCAAACTTGCCCAGTCTGTCGGAGAAGCAATGGCCGAAGCCACGAGTCCTGCTCAGTCGGCAGGCACATCCTCCTCATCCATCGTCCCCTGCGCCGACAACGGCATCGCCCTGACCGGCGTCTTCATCGACGGAAAACTGGCAGATGTTTTCGCTGCGACAGCCAAGCCAACACGGCGTGGTGAAAGTGGCGGGCGGCATCCTCTCGGCATCGCGCTGGACATCGGCACTACCACCTTAGTGGGGTACTTGGTGAACTTGGCGACAAACACCGTAATCGGCGTCAAAGGAACCGTCAACCCGCAGACCGCCCACGGCGCCGACCTGATCTCCCGCATCGCCTACTCGCAGTCGAAAGAGGGGCTTGAGACTTTAAGGCTAGAGGTCATCGAGGCCGTGAACGAGCTTGCCAACGGCCTTTTGGCTGACGCAGACGCGTCGCCTGACGACGTCTACTTAGTGGGGGCCGTCGGGAACACATGCATGCACCATCTGTTCTGCGGTATCTCCCCGAGTAGGCTGGCAAGGCTTCCTTACGCTCCGGCAGTTCTGGAATCCGCCCCATGCTCGCCTGCGGAAGTAGGCCTTGCGTGCGCCAATCCCAGAGGCAAGTTCTTCTTTTTGCCCAACATCGCCGGGTTCGTAGGATCCGACGCTCTGGCGGTGGCACTCGTTTCAGGCATGAGTGAGAGCTCAGCCCCGACACTTGCTATCGATATAGGCACAAACGGCGAGATCATGCTCGCAGCGAACGGAAGAATCCTCGCCTGCTCGACTGCTGCAGGGCCCGCCTTCGAGGGAGTCAACATATCCTGTGGAATGATCGCGGCCCCGGGGGCAATAGACGGTGTGCGCATGGGCAAAGATGACATCGAGTGCCAAGTAATCGGAGACGCGAGCCCTCGGGGGATATGTGGTTCGGGATTGATAAGCCTCATCGCAGTCCTTCGCGAAGCCGGGATGATCTCGGAAACAGGGGCTTTCGACCCGGACAGAGTTGATCCGGGAAGTCCTCTTAGAAGCCGCCTTATCAAGGACCAAGCCGGCCTCCAATTCGTGTTGGCCAAATCGGGGTCACAAGGCCCAGATGTAGTCCTGACCCAGCGCGATGTGCGCGAGCTGCAGTTGGCCAAGGCCGCCATTAGGGCAGGAGTCGAAATACTTCTTGCAGAAATCGGGATAGAAGCGGAAGAGCTTTCGCAGATAGTCCTTGCCGGAGCTTTCGGAACCTATCTTGATACCGAAGCCGCCACTGCCATCGGTTTGCTTCCTGATGCGGGCGATGCCCGTCTGGTCTCTTTGGGAAACGCCGCAGGCCAAGGCGTAATTTCAGCATTGGTAAGCGCTAAAGCATACAGGGAGGCGCAAAACCTGGCAAAAACGATCGAGCATGTGGAACTCGGAGCCAGCCCCCTATTTATGGAGGCATTCACCGACTCCATGCTTCTTTCCAGAGGATAACAGCTGGGGCTCAGGGCAGAGCCAAGCGCTCACACGAGCCCCGCAGAACAGACGGAGGCATCGATCGAATGGATGATTTCCTCTTGAAACAGACGGTACTGACTTTAAAACCCGAACCGGTTCCTGCGGAGGATGTCCTCAGGTCCTTGGGAATGTCCGACGTAATCGTCAAGCTCGAGGCTGACAACTGCCTGCCTCCGGATATTAGCAACGATGTCGCCTTGTTAGCCACGCTAGCCGCCATCGATGAGGCTAACAGGGCCGTCATCGACGGCCTCGTCGTCCCGCGCGTAGTGGCCACGACTCTCCCGATAGCCTCCATAGCCGACAAAGGCATCTTCCTTGACTCAATCGCCGAGAATAGCAGCGCGTTCATCCCCTGCAGTGGCCTGCTGTTCGAAGGTGCAAGCCATGTGATGCTAGCGATAGCTACCATAGGGCCCCTCCTCGAGCGCCAAGTGAAAGCGGAGTTCGACACTGGCGACCCGCTTGCGGGAATCGTCCTCGATGCCATGGGGACTATCTCCCTCCAACGCCTTGCATCGCGTATCCGCCAAACCTGCGCCCAGCGCGCAGACGAATGCGGAATGGAGACAGGTCCTCGTATAGCGCCCGGATGCGAGGCTATGCCTTTAGATGCGCAGTCGGCCCTCTTCTCTCTGCTTGACGCCGACGCCATTGGCGTAACCCTCAGCGATTCACTCTTGATGACGCCGCTCAAATCGACTTCGTTGGTCTTGCCATTAGGGCCAAGCCTCCCCGACCATCTCACAAGATTCAACATGTGCGATACATGTCCTCACAAAAACAGATGCGCAAACATAATCCTTTGATGCTAATTCGAATCAGTGCCGATCAGTGACCTTACCCTATCTCAAATTTTCTCACCTATTACCAGCCTGCCCAGGCAGGTGACGACAATTGGACACCCGGTTATCCACAATAAGGCGGCGCCTCTTAAGAACGCTCGGAAACTGGCAAATGTACTTATAGCGAGAACAGTCTTGCTGCATTCCCCCACATCACTGACTTGAGTTCGCCTTCGTCCAGTTTCGACTCGAGCGCAGCCCTGACCCGGTCCCGCCTGTAGTGGCATTCCCCGCCAAGCGGAGCGTCTGTCCCCCAAAGAACCCTCTCAGCCCCGATCCGCAAAATCGCATCCTTCACATCTTCAGGCCTAGCCCAGCTTGTATCGAGGCAGATGTTAGGGTAGGCCTCAGCCACACGGATGGCTGCTTCCGCAGGTCCAAATAGGTTCATGTGGGCAAGTATGATCCACACATCGGGATTGCGTTCAGCAAGTGCCATGTAGCGTTCGGGCGCAGAGGACTCGTCAGCAGCACAGTGAAACAGGGCTGGTTTTCCCTCTTGGGCACAGATTCGGAGATACCTGTCAACCTCGTTCGAATCGGCCCGATACCCTCCTGCAGTCGGATGAAACTTCAGACCGCGAAACCCCAACGCAAAAAGTTGTCGCACTTCACCTACCTTCGTCACTTCAGGAGTAGTCCACGCAATTGGCACCAACTCCCGATACTCTTCGACCCACTCAGCCAACTCGAAATTAGCCTGCATAGGAGCGTCAACAGCTGAGATATTCGATACAATCGCGAGATCGACGTCCGCCTCATGCATGCATTTAACGAGCTCGGCAGGGGAATACGAGACATGTTTCTTGTTTATCTGGTCATAGAATTCGCCGACATGGCAATGGCAATCGCAGACTTTCATACAATCCCTCCAGTTCAGGCCGCCGTGACAGACATGCCTTTCTATTACAGCCTTCGGGTTTTCAATGGTACTATTGACATCGAATGGATATGCTAATATTATTATAGTAGTCGTTAGGATGACTACTAGGCATCCATGCAGCTTAAATCCGTAGGCGGCATAATCCCTGGCTCAAACTCAGGTCCGAGCAAGCGGAATGCTCTCATGCTCCACGGGATCTGTTGTTGCAAAGCCCGATTCGAGCAAGTATATGGATCGGATCCACAATGGTTTCAGCTGGGTACCCGACACTAATATACACCTTTCCTTCACTGCTAGCCCTTTTCGGACCGATCCTCAACCGGTGCAATTTCGAGCACGACATGAAATCATATCTCAACTCATCATCCTGTTTTTGTCGACCGAAAACACATTGTCTCCGTTCTCATGCGGGGCGCAATCTGATAAAGCCAATTTGTTGCTGCGAGCAAGCCATACTGGCGCACTTGCCACCCACGGGCGTGGTTACGAGTTTCACTCAATACTGAAACCACAGAGGAGGAAAGTTAGCATGAAGGTTAAACGTCTGTTTCTCTCCGTCGTTTGGAGTGCGTTGATTCTATCACTCGCCATCATCCCGTCTATGGCCGCAGATCCCTTGGTAGTCTGGTGCGAGCCGCAGAAGATGGGAACTATCGAACCCCTTGCTGATCAGTGGAGCAAAAAGACAGGCATACCAGTGAAGGTTGAACCCGTTGGCGTCCTGGAAACCGCCAACAAGGTGCAGTTAGCTGGGCCAATGGGCAAAGGGCCTGACGTGTTCTGCAGCGTTTCGGGTTCGCTCGGCATGTTAGTCGTCACAGGAACAGTTGCCCCAGTAAACCCTAAAACCTTCGATCTGTCCAACTTCATGAAGGTAAGCGTCGATGCTGCCACATTCAACGGCAAGCTGTACGGAGTGCCCTACGACATCTCCACCGTAGCAATGATATACAACAAGAAGATTTGGCCTGAACCGCCCAAAACCTTCAACGAGATGATCGACAGATCCCGCGAGCTTCGGAAAAAGGGCAAATTCGGAATCCTGTGGCCAATGGAGAGCTTCTACTTCTCCTATGCAATAATGGCAGGATACGGCGGGTACATCTTTGCGCCCACCGAGTCAGGATGGGATACGAAAGACATTGGCCTTGCCAACCCAGGCTCTGTTAAAGCCGTCAAGCTTCTGAAGACGCTCAGAGATGAAGGGATCATCCCGGTCGGAACCGACCACGTCGTGGCCCCTGCAAGATTCAGTGAAGGCAACGCTGCAGCCATCATCGATGGCTCCTGGGCACTGCCCGGAATCAAGCAGGCCGGTATCGATTACGGTGTAGCTCCGCTTCCAAAGCTTGACAATGACAAGTATCCAGCGCCGTTTGTAAGCCTGAAATGGTGGCACATAAGCTCGTATAGCCAGCGCAAGACTGATGCTGCAAACCTCATCTCCTATCTAACAACTAAGGAAGCCATGTATAAGTCCTTCAAGGCCGCTGAAGGTATCCCTCCGCGGCTTGACGTCCTCCAGATGCCCGATGTAAAGTCGATGCCTGAAGTGGCAGGCTACGGCGCGCAAGCCAACTACGGTTCGATACTACCTGACATACCGGAAGTCAATCCCGTATGGGCACCGATGGACAGCGCACTTGAGATCGCAATACGCGGCGATAAGAGTGTGGAAGCAGCTCTTTCCGATGCGGTTAAGATCATCAGACAAAACATAGCTGAGCTCAAATAGAGCCGGGCAGTTACCGAACAGAATTTGACACAACCCGCCCGATGCGCTGGCATCTGTAAATCCGTCAGAGCAGCAAAAATAGATGCCGGCGCATCGGGCCTAACTACCCGCTTAGTCCTAGCAGAAGGCCGCAGTATCTTCGGAAGGAGTATGCTATATGGAAAAAATACTTATGATGACCGGTGGAGGATTTCACCCGTTTCACCTGTGCAGCAGCATAGCAAAAGACTTTTTGGAGCAAACAGGGATATTTACAGTTGAAATCACTGAGGATCGAGATAAGTTCCTAGATTTGTCAAATTACAGTGCCGTCATAGTCTATACTCAGGGCGGTGAGCTAACCGCCAAACAGGAAAACGGCCTGCTCACTTATGTTCGAAGTGGTGGCGGCATCGTAGGTATCCACTCGGCTGCCGATTCTTGGACCAATAATAAAGGCTATATGGAAATGATCGGCGCTCAGTTTAGAGAGCATGGTCCGATGACGGATATCACCGTCACTTACAGCAAAGAAGCTGATGCCGTTATCCCTAGAGCTGATAAAAGCTTTGTCATTCATGACGAATTCTACATGCTTAAGCCGCATGCCGAAGAAGCGCTAAAGCCATTCATGTATGGTAGCTGGCATCAAGCACAAGAGATCCTGGGCTATGTTCGCGACTACGGAAAAGGGAAAGTGCTTTATACTGCACTAGGACATGATGAGAAAGCTTTCAACGTTCCACAGTTTCAAGAACTGATTATCAAGGGTCTTATGTATGTTATTGGCAAGATAAGCGACGAAACAATTCGTTTTGGCATTGTTGGTTATGGACCCCTATATGGAATGGGCAAGTATCATGCAGATAGCATCAACAATACTACAGGGTTGATAACAACAGCTATATGCGATAAAGACCCTGCCCGCCTACGAGCGGCCAAAAATGAGCTCGGTGATATCCCCACATTTACGGATGCCTCGGAAATGGCCCAAAGCGGCCTTGTTGATGCCGCAGTAGTTGCAGTCCCCCCCAATGCGCATGCCGAGGTTGTGTTGGCTTTGATAGAGAGCGGGCTCCATGTAGTGTCGGAGAAACCTTTTGCGATAACAACAGCTGAAGTTGATCAGATGATAGAAGCTGCCCAATGCAGGGATGTAGTTCTCTCCGTCTTCCATAACCGCCACTGGGATTCGGATATCGTCACGCTCAGGCAGATTATGGACCTAGGCTTGATCGGCGAAGTGTACTCCGTTGAGTGCAATATGGTCTCATATCAAATGCCATATCCAGGTTGGCGAAGTCAGAAGGAAGTTTCCGGGGGTTTGCTGTACGATATGGGAGTTCACCAATTTGAAAAAGCGTTCCAGATAGCTGCGTACAATTGGGGACAAGACTGCCGAAGTCGCAAAGCTTTTGTTTATGGCAACCGTCTCAAGAAAGCTTGGCATCATGTTAACGTCGAAGACTACTGGAGAGCATATGTAAAATTCGAATCCGGTCTGGAGATGCAGGTTGTTCAATCAAATCTCTGCGCGGCACCAAAGCCCTTGTGGGTTGTACTTGGAACCCGGGGAGCAGCCGTCATAGAAAGTTGGGATTGGGAGAAACCTGCAATCGTCAATACATACGTGAACAACAGGCTTACGAGAGTTGAATATCCGATTATTCCGCCTTGCAGTATTCCTGATTACTTCGACAGGCTGGCTGAAAAATACTATCGAAACCTTGCAGACCATGTGCTTATGGATCTGCCTCTGATCATCACTCCTGAGTGGGCAAGAAATCCCGTTGCAGCTATTGAGCTTTCAGAGAAAGCTTCTCTGGAAAACAGGGGGCTCGAAGCGGAATTCATTTTCTAAGGCCAATACAGATTTTCATGGATATTCTTCCATTTCGGCTCATGATTCCACATACATGCTCAGGTTACAGACGCTGCCTCCTAATTGGCGATATTGACATCGGGGATGTATACGAATATTATTATAGTAGTTGGTGTCATGACTACTAAGTAACCGATAAGGAGACATGTCTTCCTGAGCACGATCTTAAGCCATTACAAGCGGGGTGTTCACATGTTTCACGACATCTCGTACTACAAACCCGACCTCCATGACTGCATAAACCGGGTTCGCGATTTTTTCAGCCTGGAGCCTGGAGCACCCCAGGCGCTGATATACACCTTCCCCTCAGTGCTGACCCTTCGCGGACCTGCCCTAAACCAGTACGACTTCGAGCACGACATGCAATCATATCTCGACGATTATCTCGAGTATCAGGCACAGCTAATGGAGATCCGCCTCGGGATCGAAGACGACTGGATATTGTCGGTCGTCCCCTACATGGGCATCGGGGAGTTCAGCGCCTTCGTAGCCGGCGAGATAGAGTTTGGCGAGGATACGAGCTGGGCTGCTCCTGTTATCAACGAAAAGTCTGATCTTGAAACGCTTTGCCTTGATCCTAACAATAAGTGGTTCAGAAAGCTTAACGAGGCTACCCGTTACATGGTTCGCAAGATAGCGCCTTACCGAATTCCGCTTGGCCGCGGCTACTATTCCCCCCTCGACCTTGCCTGGGCCCTCAGGGGCGAAGCCATCTACATGGATTTCTACGAAGACCCCCAGTTCGTCCACAACTTGATGGAATTTGCTCTATCAGCAACAGAATGGTTTGCAAGGGCTCAAGCAGCCGAGATCTTTGCGCCGGACGTGGTCCATGAGCTTTCGGCATGGCATTGCGGACCCAATAGGGTTGCAGTTTCCGAAGATATTTCGAGCCTCATCTCTCCAAGCCATTACGCACAATATGGGGCGCCTTACACGCAGAGGCTCTTTGACTCCTTTGGCATAGGCGAGGTACATTGCCATTCAGCCGGGCCACATGTAGTCCCCGAGTTTCTGAAGCTCAAGAGAGTGCGGCAGATCCAGATCGTCGCCGATCCAAACACCCGACGCCCGGTGGAAATCCTCGCTGACCTGATGGATAAGAATCCTGAATTATTCGGCAAATCACCTGATGTTCCTGTGATAGCAGTTGACGCCTCGCCACAGGAGGCCGTCGACTACTACGATCTGTCTCGACAAACCCGCATCGTTTTTTCTGTGGTAACTGAAAACGCAGAAGAAGCGCGACATGCGGTTGACATATTCAGGGCGAAACAGAAGCAATGTTGATCGGTTATTAGAGGTTACCGGGGCATCATCGTCGAAAGGAACAGCCACAACACGCAAGGTCCACAAAAGGCAAAGGCATCTACAACCATAGCCCATGTGAAACACCGTTGCCCAAGCCCCAACGCCGTTCAACTTATCAGCTTGCCCTGTCATTTCAAGTTCAAAGCATACGGAGGGACTTCTCAATGGCCACAGCTAACCCACATCCTCAAGTGGCCGGGATCCTCTCGGCCCTGCTGGCCGGCGCTGGGCAGGCATACAACGGACAGCGCACGAAGGGTATTGCCTATATGGCGGTGGAGGCCGTCTTTCTCGTGCTCCTTTTCACCGTACTACGCGACCCTCTCTATGGGCTCGTAACTCTCAACCCTGTAGGAAGGTTCGTTGATTCGAGGCACATCCTTCTGGCAGGGATCATTGCAGCATTCGTTGTTGCTATCTACGCATGGTTTCACATAGCAAATATCGTAGACGCTGTGAGAACCGCATCATCCATCAGAAAACGCCATGCGCTCCCCGACGACATGCAGCGCATACACCCCGAATACCGGACCCCCGCTGGCACGATAGCGCCCTATTTGTACATCGCGCCCTCGCTCTTGGTGGCCTTCTTCGTAATCGTGATACCCCTTGCGTTCGGGATTGCGCTCGCTTTCACAAATTACAATCTGTACCATTGCCCTCCCGCAGGCAGATTCGATTGGATTGGCCTCGAGAATTTTCGCAGACTGCTCAAGCCCGGATCTCTGTGGAAAGACCAGCTCGACATGGTCCTTGTATGGAACATAGTCTACGCGCTATTGGGCACGGTTCTCGCGTTCCTCTGCGGGCTAGCCCTATCCCTCATGCTCGAGAACCGACACATACGATTCAAAGGCGCCTTTCGCACCATACTGATGCTTCCGTGGGCAGTTCCCGCCACAGTATCGATCATGGTGTTCTTCGGCCTGTTCAATACGACGTTTGGCCCGATAAACGAAATCCTGAAAAACATCGGGCTCAAGGCCGTGCCGTGGTTTCAAGATCGCACATGGGCTCGGGTGAGCGTGGTGCTGACCCATGTATGGATATCGACTCCATTTAACCTGTCGGTGATATCAGCCGCACTCCAAAGCATCCCGGAGGAGATTTACGAGGCAGCCACGGTCGACGGAGCATCACCTTGGCAATCGTTTAGCAAGATAACCTTCCCCCTGCTCATGTCGGTAGTTGCTCCGATACTAGTTCTCACACTGGCAGGCAACTTTAACAACTTCGGCATCATATACCTTTTGACCGGCGGCGGGCCTGCAGTGGCGGGAAGCAAAGGCGCAGGAGCCACCGACATACTCATGACATGGGTCTACGATCTTGGTTTCCAGCAACTCCAATGGTCGATTGCGTCCGCACTCGCAGTATTGGTCTTCATATTCGTAGTTGTCTTCAGCTTGATCAATTTCAGACTCTCCGGCGTGCTGCGCCAGCTCAGAGAGGAAGAATGAGGGGAGGCGAATCAGATGTCCGCAAACACAGCTACAGGGAAGAACGCGAGAAAGGCAAAGCGCACTGTGGGCACGGTTCTGATATATGCAGGGCTCATCATAGCCTGCATCATAGTGCTCTACCCCCTTCTCTGGGTTCTGTCGTGCTCATTCAAACCCACAGCCGGGCTTGTGGGATCAAGCTTGATCCCATCTAATCCCACATTGGCAAACTACAGGAAGATATTCACCGACCCCAACGTCAACTTCAGCCGCTGGTTTTTCAACACGCTCAAGATATCCGTTGTCAGCGCATTGTTGACGCTCGTTCTGACAACACCTGCCGCGTATGCCTTTTCGCGCATGCGCTTTCCGGGCAGACGCCAAACCCTGATAGGGTTCATGATATGCCAAATGTTTCCTGGGTTCATGGCGATTGTCGCCCTCTACACCCTTCTGGGCTGGGCTGGGCTAATAGATACCCATCTGGGATTGATAATCCTTTACGCTGGGGGTGCAATACCCTTCTCCATCTGGCTGCTCAAAGGCTATTTTGACTCAGTACCCGTGGAAATTGAGGAGTCTGCGATGATCGACGGAGCCACGAAGTTTCAGGCGTTCACCAGAATTCTCTTGCCGTTGGCCAAACCAATCCTCTACGTCGTCGGACTCATCAATTTCCTCGGACCATACGCTGAGTATCTGCTTGCACAGGTGGTGATAACTTCAGGAAGCAAGTGGACACTGGCAATGGGAATGAGGAGCCTAACGGTATCGCAATTCGCTACGGACTGGCCAATATTCTCCGCAGTGTCGGTGTTGACGGCAGTCCCGATCGTCATCGTGTTCCTCTCGGCAGAGAAATACATCGTCTCAGGCCTCACCCGGGGAGCGATAAAGTAGGCATGACATAGCCGACGCAGTGTATCGAATCAGATTGACCTGCTTCCCCCAAGCAGGGACGCGAATTGTTGGCTCAAATATCTTTGAGATCCAAAACCATAAAGGAGGAAAGGTAGAATGAAGGTTAAGCGTGGGCTTCTCGCCGTCGTTTGTGGCGCATTGATTCTATCTCTCGCCATCATCCCGTCGATGGCGGCAGATCCCCTTGTAGTATGGTGTGAGCCACAAAAAATGGGAACCATAGAGCCTCTTGCAGCCCAGTGGAGCAAACAGACAGGCATTCCCGTGAAGGTTGAACCCGTAGGCGTTCTCGAAACCGCCAACAAAGTGCAGTTGGCCGGGCCGATGGGCAAAGGGCCAGATGTGTTCTGCTGTCTTTCTGGCCAGCTGGGCATGTTAGTGGTCACAGGGACCGTGGCCCCAGTCGATCCCAAGGTCTTCGATCTGTCCAACTTCATGAAAGTAGGCGTTGATGCAGCCACCTTCGATGGCAAACTGTACGGCGTGCCGTACGACATTTCCAGTGTGGCAATGATCTACAACAAAAAGATCTGGCCTGAAGCACCCAAAACCTTTGACGAGATGATCGCCAGGTCCCGCGACTTGCAAAAGAAGGGCATGTTCGGAATCTTGTGGCCCCTGGAGAACTTCTACTTCACTTATGCGATAATGGCGGGCTATGGCGGGTATGTCTTTGCCCCCACTAAATCAGGATGGAACACGAAGGATATCGGACTTGCCAACCCAGGATCTGTGAAAGCGATCAAGCTGCTCAAGACGCTCAGAGACGAAGGGCTCATCCCTGTCGGCACCGACCACGTGGTTGCTCCTGCCAAGTTCAGTGAGGGAAAGGCAGCCGCCATCATCGACGGCTCCTGGGCTCTGCCCGGAATCAAGCAGGCTGGCATCGATTATGGAGTGGCGCCCATTCCGA
>DUWJ01000033.1 GCA_012842765.1 Bacillota bacterium
ACAGAGCTGGATTTATTCATGTGCTCTGTACTGCCGGGGTCTCCGTCCACTTATTCTCCCTCCTTTTGGCGATCAACTGGAAACCTGATGACCCAGTGCAACAGCGTGTCAGTTGCCTTGGTAATTATACTATTGCTGCAGTAGATTGTCACTCTTAGCGTTGTCTTGGGCCTCCAATCTCTGCACAAAATCGAGGTCCTGCGGGGACGACGTGCGTTTTGCTTAGCTTCTTTTGCCTAAGTAACTTGCGAGAACATCTTGGTCCATTTGAGCTTGAACTGTGGGCGGTACAAGGCCGATAAACTTGCAGGAACTTACTGTTACGTGATTGGCTTGGCGGGACTTTTGGGTGCGATGGAATTAACCCGGGGAAGATATGCAAACACTATCCTGGCTTAGCGGGGCACTAACCCGAAAGGGCCGAAAACGGCGCGACTCTACATGGGCCAAGTCGAGGGCCCGGGCTCTGACTGATCGACCCAAATTAGGTCATGGCGCGCCGAGTAATCACACAAAAGCAATTTAGCGCTTTCAAGCGGCCAAGAAGCTATTCAAATGTAGAGATGGCATGGAAGAATAATCAGAAACTGCTTGGAGTTGGTGGCTAGGGTATATGGTCTCGTGGTTGAAAACCCACAAGGATGAGCGCGACGGAGCGTTAGATCTGTAAGTTTGAGCACTTTGCAGGGACATGCCTTATAGGGCCACAACTAACTGGGGATATCTGGTATGTGCTGGGGAGACGCAACGGGCTGTGCAGGAAGAGCAAGCAAGTTACGCAGAGAATATCTGATGACAAGTCTCGACGAGTTCCTGCACGGTCCTCGGGGCCATTCGTGTGCACTGTGGGTTACTGGGCGCGCCACTTCCGTCGTTTTGTGTACGGTATGAAGAAGTCGCAAATGTCGGCAGATATGATAAAATCAAGATGTGCACGGCAGTAAGCCGAATGGATGTGGGGCGTGCTCGGTGATTCACAGGGCTGGGCGTTCCCTGCAAGTGTGGGGGTGTACCGATGTCTGATTTGCGGGAGGCGGCGCTGATTGCGGTCAGGGACTGCATGGGCGCAAGGTCTGGCGAGGATGTGTTGGTGATCATGGACAAGGGTACGCGTACAGTGGGAATGGCGCTTTTTGAGGCCGCTGTATCCCTTGGGTGCGAAGCTATGGTTGTGGAGATAATACCGCGCAAGATGAACGGTGAGGAGCCTCCCGAGCCGGTAGGCGAGATGATGAAGCACGTTGATATCGTGCTTGCTCCCACCAGCAAGTCCATTACTCACACAGTGGCCAGGGGAAATGCGTGCAAGGCAGGTGCCAGAGTCGCTACTTTGCCGGGCATTACCGAGGACTGTATGACTCGTGCGCTCGTGGCTGACTATGATGAGGTGGCCAAGAGGGCTGAAAAATATGCCCGGATATTGACTGATGGCAAGATAGTTCGTATAACCAATGCTGATGGAACCGATATATCAATGTCGCTGGAAGGCAGAGTTGGGATGGCTGATACCGGCATCTATCGAGACCCCGGACAATCAGGTAACCTTCCAGCTGGCGAGGCCTTCATCGCTCCGGTTGAGGGAACGGCAAATGGAGTATTCGTGGCGGATGGGGCCATGGCGGGGCCGGAGTTTGCAGGCACGAAGATCAGAATAACTGTGGCTAATGGGTATGCTACGAGCATTGAAGGCGGAGAGGCTGCCAGGACCATAGAGAAGATGATAAGCCCGCTGGGGATGCCGGCGCGAAATATTGCGGAACTTGGGATAGGCGTAAATGACCGTGCGAAGATAACAGGCCAGGTTTTGGAGGACGAAAAAGTCATGGGCACAATCCACATTGCTCTGGGCGACAACTCCAATTTCGGAGGAAATGTGAGAGTCGCAAGCCACCTGGATGGGATAGTTGTGGCGCCCACGGTGGAAGTGGATGGTGTAGTCATAATGGATTCCGGGAAGTTTACCCACTGAAGGACTCGAGCGAACACTCTATGCCGCTCGTTTGCCGATGGGCGGAAATGCGGAGGGGATGCAGGTGAGAAAGGTCATCCATAAGATCCCGAGGCAGATTCGAGTTGCAGGATTCAGTGGCGACAGGAAGCGGCGCCCACCCGATTTTACAGACAGCGATGTTGTAGATGCGATTCTGACTGAGGTTGAATGGGAGGAGGAAGGATTGCCCGACACGCGGCTGGACGGGTGGTGGTCCGATGCGTGGTCTCAGCCGGCTGGAAAACCTGAAGACCGTTGACTTGCGGCTTTCCTATCTTATGGGGAGCCGGAGCATTCAGGATTCTGTGCCAATGGTTGCTCAGGCCCGGATGGAGCTTTGGCGGAGGCAGCCAAGCTGAGCAAGGCACTAACTGACTCATCGGGCTGATGTGGCAGGAGAAGGGGTGGGGACTTCCGCCCTTTTGCGGGTGGGGGTTCCCGCCTATTCGCATGTTTTTTGGTTAGGGGGTGGTTGTGTGGGGGAGTTCGTTCATCTTCATCTTCATACTCAGTACTCCCTCCTGTGATTGGATGGCGCTTGTAGACCGGACGAACTTGCCAGCAGGATTTCGGAGTTGGGAATGGATTCATGTGCAATAACTGATCATGGATGCCTGTACGGGCTCGTGGATTTCTATCGGGCTTGTAATCAGCAAGGGGTGAAGCCGATTCTTGGCTGTGAGGTCTATGTGGCCAATCGCACCTTGCATGACAGAACCCCGCATATAGATGACAATCCTTATCATCTGGTGCTCCTGGCAGAGAACGATGTGGGCTACTCAAACCTGCTGAAGCTGTCTTCCCTCGGATACACCGAAGGCTTCTACTACAAGCCACGGGTGGATAAGAAAGCCCTGGCTGAGCATTCAGAAGGCCTGATTGCCCTTTCAGCTTGTCTGTCGGGCGAAGTCCCGTCATACGTGGCGCAAGGGAGGATTGATGAAGCAGAGGCGGTTGCAAGGCAGTATCTAGAGATATTCGGGCGCGATTCATTCTTCCTGGAGATCCAGTCTAATGGGATGCGCGTTCAGGATTTAGTCAATCGTCAGTTAGTGCAATTGGGCAGGAAGTTGGGCGTGCCGGTTGTAGCCACCAATGACGTGCACTATTTGCGGCGTGAGGACGCTACAGCCCATGATGTGCTCCTTTGCATACAGACCGGCTCAGTAGTGGATGACCCGTCGCGCATGAGGTTTCCGACTGACCAATTCTATCTCAAATCCGCGGAGGAGATGTACAGGGAGTTTGCAGAGATCCCTGAGGCATGCGCGATGACGGCGCGCATAGCAGAACGCTGCAATGTTGAGTTGGATTTTGATACGTTGCACTTGCCTGAGTTCGAGGCCCCCCCGGGGCAGACTCTCGACAGTTACTTGAGGAGACTGTGCGAGGAGGGAGCGATAAGGCGTTTCGGTGCCATATCCCGCGAGGTTCGGGAGAGGCTCGACTACGAATTGGGGATAATCGAGCGCATGGGCTACTCGGGCTATTTCTTGATTGTGTGGGACTTCATACGCTATGCCAAGAGCCAAGGCATATATGTAGGACCAGGCAGAGGTTCAGCTCCGGGCAGCCTGGCAGCTTACTGCCTGGGGATTACAGATGTGGATCCCTTGGCATACAACCTCCTTTTTGAGAGGTTTCTCAATCCTGAACGGGTGACAATGCCCGATATTGACGTAGACTTTTGCTATGAACGTCGCGGAGAAGTCATTGATTACGTGGCAGGGAAATACGGTTCTGACAAGGTGGCCCAGATTATAACTTTCGGGACTATGGCGGCGCGCGCCGCCATCAGGGACGTTGGTCGGGCCCTCAAGTTCAGCTACGCAGAGGTTGACCGCATTGCCAAACTCGTTCCTGCCGAGCTCAACATGACGATTGATCGGGCACTTGAAGTCTCGCCGGAGCTTGCTGCTGCAGTGGGAGAAAGCGAACGCAATCGAACGTTGATAGAGATTGCCCGCGCTGTGGAGGGTCTGCCACGCCACCCTTCGGTTCATGCAGCAGGGGTTGTTATCTCAAAAGATCCGCTCACAGATCATGTTCCGCTATATAAATCCGCTGACGGCGTTCTGACGACGCAGTATCCCATGGAGGACCTTGAACGCCTTGGCATAGTCAAGATGGATTTTCTCGGGCTGCGAACACTCACGGTGATCGGGAATACCGTGGAAATTGTTAAGCACACCCGCAATGAGGACGTGGACATCGAGAGTATTCCCCTCGATGATCCTATGGTTTATGAGATGCTGAGGAACGCGGAATCGGAAGGCGTGTTCCAGCTGGAAAGCAGCTTGTTTCAGAACATGCTTCGAGAGGTGAAGCCTACGAAATTCGAGGACCTCGTCGCCATTGTTGCCTTGGGCCGTCCGGGTCCAATGGTGATGACCGGGGATTTCGTCCGCGGCAAGCATTGCCATGACACGGTCAAGTATCCCCACCCGGCACTGGAGAAAATACTCGAGCCCACATACGGTGTGATGCTCTATCAGGAACAGGTTATGCAGGCAGCGAGTGAACTTGCCGGGTTCAGCCTCGGGGAAGCCGACATGCTCAGGCGCGCCATGGGCAAGAAGAAGCCAGAGGTTATTGCGGGTTTGCGGGACAGATTCATGGAAGGGGCTTTAGGACGGGGCGTGTCGGAACGCGCGGCACAGGAGGTTTTCTCACTGATTGAAAGATTTGCGGGATACGGTTTCAACAAATCTCATAGTGCTGCATATGCCCTAATATCCTACAGAACCGCCTATTTGAGGTGTCACTACTTTCCCGAATTCATGGCCTCTACACTAACTAGTGTGATGGGGTCGTCGGAACGCGTGGCCATGTATATAGACGTGTGCAGAGCCGCAGGTGTGGACGTGCTTCCGCCTGATGTGAATGAGAGCTTTAAGGGATTTACTGTCTCGGGCAATACGATACGGTTCGGCCTTGGTGCTATCAAGAATGTGGGCGAGGGCGCCGCTGAATCTATCATATCTGCCAGAAAGAGCGGCGGTCCGTTTGTGTCATTTGTGGACTTCTGCAACAGGGTTGATATGACGGCAGTCAACAGAAAGGCTCTGGAGAGCCTGATAAGATGTGGCGCATTCAGCGAATTCGGAAAGAGGCGCGCCCTTCTTGCCATTATGGACCAGGTATGTGACCAGAGTGCGGTTCGCCAGCGCCATCAAGAGTCAGGGCAGGCGTCCTTCTTCGACCTGTTTGAAGAGCCTTCCGGTTTTGG
>DUWJ01000269.1 GCA_012842765.1 Bacillota bacterium
CGGTTACGGCTAGCTCTGCTATGTCGCGCGAACGTTGGTACAGCTCGATCACTGCCTCATCATGCGTCTCATCGGTTTCGGGCATCTTTGGCCACGGATTCACGGAATCACCGCCTCTCGGGCCCTAACGGAGGTTTGGTGGTTTGCAGCCACGGGCTCTCCTCGACCAACTGAATGCAGTATCGTGCGCTTCAGCTCATCTA
The DNA here is from genome assembly GCA_012842765.1 of Bacillota bacterium. GTDB lineage: Bacteria > Bacillota > DTU025 > DTU025 > DTU025 > UBA10085. The sequence continues at coordinate 204 of DUWJ01000269.1, forward strand.
ATCCCTCTCCGGAGCGGGCCGCGGTCAGGACCACTGGAATTCCTAGTTCGCGACTGAGGACTTCTCGGTTCACGCGGATTCCTTTTTGCCTAGCTTCATCTATCAGATTGACACACAAGATTGCTTTGGCTGTAATCTCGAGCACTTGGAGGACGAGGTTGAGGTTGCGCTCGAGACAGGTGGCATCCACTACTATCACTATTGCTGAGGCCGTATTGGAACATATGAAATCCCGGGCGATTCTCTCCTCTTCCGACGTGGCGAACAGAGAATACGTCCCTGGCAGGTCAACCAGGCGGATTGTATCGCCGCTGTATCTAAGCAATCCGCTCGCCTGCCCAACCGTTTTCCCTGGCCAGTTGCCTGTATGCTGGCGAAGGCCTGTGAGGGCGTTGAACACAGTGCTCTTGCCCGTATTGGGGTTGCCTGCAAGGCCAACTATGGGAATATCACCTTCGGGCCGGCTCAAGGATCGCAGCCCTTTCGATAGAGTATGCGGAGTTGGCATGGCTTTTTTCATCAGCAGTCACTCTTCCTGACGATAATCTGGGCAGAGTCTTCTTGCCGAAGGGCTATGATGGTTCCTCTGACGAGGTAGGCTGTGGGGTCGCGGAATGGACTTCTTCTTATCGGCGTTATCTTCGTGCCTGGAACCAGTCCCAAATCGAGTAACCTGCGTCTGGCAAGGCCGGTTGCTCTCAGTTCGACAATGGAAGCTTCTGCGCTAATGGGCATATCTCGAAGTGGGCACAAGTTGTCTTTTTGATGATCAGTGTCCATTTTGCCGTTGCCTCCGCATCAGGCGTCACTTAGCCGGGGCTAAGTTCGTGTTGCGTTGACAGAATATGAGCAGAGATGCGCGCTTGTGCACCATCGGGCCGGGGTAGTTTGTCGATTGTGCATATGTCACGGTCAGACGAAGGAAGCGTTGCCGCATTGCGCGTTTGTGGGTCGATACAGGGCAAAACCAGAGAAGGGCGGAGGCTCAGATCCTTTCTATGTGACATCGTCGGCGTGCGGTTTTAGCTGCTCTACGTGCTTCAAACGTAACTGTAGATGCAACGTCGTATGCTGGCAGCAGAAAAGAGACCTGCGGGACTGCGATGCTCGGGTTTTTATCCTGCCAGAACACCGACCGAATAAAGATGATGGAGGTAGTAATGTGCCAAGCGAGGCCGATGTGAAAAACCTGACTGGCTTGTCGGGCGATGAAGCCGCGAGGAGGCTGGCAGAGGAGGGACCGAACGAGCTTCCGACTAGCAAGAAGTGGTCAATATGGGCAATAGTCCTGGAAGTAGTGGGAGAACCGATGTTCATGCTCTTGGTCGGGTGCGGCGTTCTTTATCTCTTGCTCGGCGACACTAAAGAGGCGGCTATGCTCATGGGCTTCGTATTCGTCGTAATGGGGA
>DUWJ01000270.1 GCA_012842765.1 Bacillota bacterium
ACACGTGTTGCGAGTTGATTAGACGAATCTTGCAGCAAGTATCAAGATTGCCGGGGATACATAAGCCTGGACGAAAGAGGCCGCCGACAGGAGAATAGCAGAGATTGCCACCCCTGCAACCGATCGAGAGAAGGCAAGTTTCACATCTGAAGGCATGCCTATAAGGTTGGTTCCGATTACCGCCCATGAAAACGACATGGAGACAAAGCAGGCGAGTATGAGGCCTGGAACAGCTAGGATATTATGGGGAAGCACTGATGCCACAGCAAGTGCCGCGCCCGGCCCCGACAACTCGCGCACCATGAAGGCCACGGTGAACCCGATGGAAAAACCGCGGACGAAAAGAATAACAAGTGCCCCGGGGAAGCCTAGGATCGTGAGGCCTGAAAGCCATATGAGCCCTACCGAAGCCAGATTCGAGCCCAGACTATATGCTAACGCCTTGCCGGGCGCAACAGGAAGTGTATGTCTCAGGCTGGCCAGGCCGGCCTCAAGATAAGAGAACAGCTCGGTTCTGCCTTCCTTCAACATCGAGGCTTGAACTGCGCCACAGCTTACTCCTGTAATGAATACTACAAACGTCAGCCAGTATCCAACCATATTCGAACGAGCATGGCTCAACACAGACCGGGATGTGCGACGTGCTCTGGCCATCTTGTACACCCCCTCCATAGAGCATGGATATGCGCTACAGGGAGGATCAATGCCAAGATGGATCTATTCGACTACAGCCTTTCCGTATGCACCGCCTCCACCAGATTGAATGCCGAGACGCCCTTCCCTGGCCAAGCATATCCTGTGTGCAATCTCCTCCCCCACTACCTCCGCAATGTCCGATTCTATAGTCTCATGGATAACGGTCATCTCTGTGCCGAAGGCGTCGATAAGCGCCCCTATTCTCGCCGGTCCCAGGCCTGGCACGAACTCCAGGGGAATCTGGTAATTGTACGAAGGACGATGGGGTGGATGAATCGGTTCCGCAGTATCGGAAAGCTCGTCGATTCGGTCGGCAACACCCCGAACCGTCCGAACGCTTCCACAGACGGGGCAAGCGCATGAATTTGGCCATGCCTTGAATCGATGCCCACACTCTTCGCACGCCGTGAGATGATATTTGCCAAGACGCGGATCGAGGCCGTAGTTGGCCACGACTCTGCGCCCATCGAGACGCGCAAGGGCCAGCCGGACCTCGGAAAAGGATGGCGCTTTCATACGCATGACGTTGTATTCCCGTCCAATCTTCGGCAACGAATGGGCGTCTGAATTCGAGGTAAATGTATAGTGCGACAGCTCCCCTATCCTGTCGGCCATGTCAGTGTCAGCAGAAAGTCCTAGCTCTACTCCGTCAACTAGTTTTCGCACATCCTCTCCGAACACTTCTGACATTCTGCGGGCGCAGGTTCCGTACAGGCTCTTGTGTGGGGTAAATGCGTGGGCAACCAAGAAAAGTCCTCCACTATCGGCAGCGAGCTGCGCAAGCTCCACAGGCGATAACCGCGCTCTCTGGGTGGAAAGATCCATGTTAGACACATATCGTGAAAGGCTGCGCGAATACTGGCGCAAGGCAGTCAAGGTTGGAAAGAGACTGAGATAATGGGCGCCTCTAGCCGATCCCGGACAGGCGGATTCCACCTCTGCACCGGGTATGACCGTAGTCTTGTCGAGGTATCTAAACCCTCCGCCAGGCGCCTCGGTCATGTCGCCCGATTCAAGAAGGGCCTCTATATCCTTGAGAACCCTTGTTGATGCACAATCTACGACGGCGACAATGTCAATGCCTTTGCGGGTGGCTGCCTCCTTCGCTATGTTGGCAAATGTTAGACTGCGCGCACCCGAGACTTTTACAGGCTTGCCTGCAGAATCTCTTCCGATATGGACGTGAAGGTCGACAAAGTAGCGGTTGAGCCGTCGTTCTGACATTATGTAAACATCCCCAATTACAGTCAGTATTGATCGATCAGATTATTCCATTGGATTTTGGCATTACGCACGACATATGCTGCAAGCGCATGAGCTGACAGGAGAAAGGCCTAACATCCACGAAAGGTGGAGCAGTCCGGCAAGGGTTTTTACATCCCTTATCTCCTGCTTTGCCAGGATCTCAGGTA
>DUWJ01000271.1 GCA_012842765.1 Bacillota bacterium
ACGCCGTCTATGTAGTGGGCATGCGTGCCCATGTTCCGCACGTGGCGGCGAAATCCTTCGGTCAGCACTTCGCGGGCGAATACGTGATCGGAGGCGAGCATCGCCGGGAATGCCCAGAGAAATGTGTCTCTCGGCCAGAAAACCGCAGACACGTAATAGCGATAGCTCCTGGATGTAAGCATGACTAACTCTTCGGTGTCGATAGCCTTTCCGTGTGCAAAAAACCTGCAAAAATGTAGGTTGCGATCCGCCCGCGCGAGAATCTCCTCGTCTGCTTCCCCTATCTCAACAGGCGAAACCCTGGATGAATGTGCTCTGGCCTCAAGCCATGAGAGCGTGTTTCCCAATGCCGCCTCGGCGCCAACTCGCCGAAGATGAACATTTGTGGTTCCCGCCCCGTCAGGATCGGCGTTGGCAGCGATCCAGAATGCAACTGTGCGATGCTCGTTTGCGGCCAGGGTCATGCTTGAGGAGAGACGAAAGCGGATATCGGCGGAGCCGTTCGGCACGGCCAGGACCGGGCTTTCCTTCATGTCGACGCCATCTTTGCTTGCCCAGATAGCCCAGTCGAACTGGGAGTCGGCTGAGAATGCCAATGCACCGACGCTCGAAGTTCCCCTGGCTTCGAGGATGAGTGAATTGGTCCATGGTGAATAATAGGCGTGGTTTGTGACATGCATGAGCCTGCTCCTGAACACCGTGCTGACGGTGGCGCCCCAGTTCCCCTCGAGCCCTAGGTGAAACTGGACATGGCTTGCGCCGTTGCGTGCCTCAAGCTCTGAAAGCTCTAAGGCCACCATGAAGCCCCGTTCGCCTACAGGGGCGCAAAAGGCGATTTTCGCAACACACTCATGTCCTTCCTTTGTGCGAAGGCGGCACTTGCCCACGGGGATCCAGTGGCCTAACCAGGTCCATTCAATGTCGCCGACGGATTCGGTTTCGGCCGGCTTTCCCGAGGCTCCAATTGCATTCACAAACGGTCTGAGGAACGGCGCCTTCGGCTCGTTGCGGCGGTCTTGATCCTCCTCAAACTCACCCACCCACTCAACCAGCCCTTTTGAGGCCATACGCACTATGTTTATGCTCCCCAAACTTGCATCGGAGGGAAAGATGTCGGGCAGTGCAACCCACTCGTTGCCAGTGACGTATGGGGAGACTATGTCGCCAAGCTCGGATGGAGTAGTGAGTATGCGTTCAGCTGCAGGCTTCATATGGATCAATCTCCTCGCTCATGTTCGAACTTGATGCTGACCGGGCCTTCTGGGATGTATATCCGTTTGAATCCCTCAGCAAGTTCGCACCCGGCCATGGCTCCCATCCTCTCTGCCTCGTGCAGCAAATCAGAGCGGGTTTCCTGCCATATGGTTTCCCATTGGCTTTTATGGGCACGGAGTGCCTGCAATTTGAGATCGAATGTGTCGCTTATATCTACAAAATAATCAGGGTTGTCGGTGCTGAATAGCAGGACTTCTCTGATAGTCCAGTTTTCGAGCCCGTCTCGAAGTTGCTCTGGATAATACAGGGGAAGCCTTGCTGCCAGGCGCGCATCGAGCGCCGCAAATCCAATTTCTCTATGGTCAGGGTGGAGTTCATATTTGCGCCAGGGATCGAATGTTATCAGGCGTTCCGGCTGTTCACTCCTGAGGATGCGCGTGATGGCGGGTCGAAGGGAGTTGTCGGAGCGGAGCTCTCCGTCTTCCTTGCCTAGGAAGAAGACCTTGCTGATACCTACGATCTTGGCGGCTTTCATAGATTCGTGGCGGCGTTCGGAGGCAAGCCGGGCTGCGGACATCTCCCTGTCTTGTGTGCCCTTGTCGCCATCGGTGGCGATTATGAGACATATGTCCCAATCGTCACGAATCATGACTGAGACAGCTCCGCCGCAGAAATATTCGAGATCGTCTGGGTGAGCACACACTACCGTAGCTTTATGTCTCATTTAGCACGTCTCTCCTTTGTTTTCGTCCCGAGCTTCACCTGCATCCCCAGCCCTCCGTGAAGACTGGGCTGCGCGGTACATACCAGGCAGATACTTGCGGTACAGGGCAAGATTGAAACGCAGCGGATCTTCCGCCCGAAGCTTGTACAAGAGCGGCAGGTCGAACTCTGCAACTACCACGTCCTCCTCGTTGTACGTCATGGCTTGCGCCAAGATGCCGTCTCCTCCCGGCGAAAGCTCCAACGGCGCCAAGAGAGAACTTCGCCCGGTGAAATCTTGGCCTGCAAAGGATCCCACCATAGATGAACCGATGCCGTAGACCTGGGATTCCTGTACTCGAGGCCATATGCCTCGCAACGCGTACCATAGGTTGTATGGTTCGGGGTTGGCGGAAGGTATCGCGACGATGTCGGCTCCGGCGAACCTGGCTATCCGGAATGTCTCAAAATAGGTTGCGTCCATGCATATGGGGACGGATACTATGACTCCGCCTAGGTTGAATGTGGGGATGGAGTTTCCTGGGCTGATACCCCATTGGGCTTCTATGGGCATGAGATGCGACTTGCAATACCTGCCTACCAGTTCGCCTTGGGGCCCGAATACATAGCCTATTGCCCGCATGGAACTGCCATCAGTTGAACCATCGGAAAGGACCATGCTTCCTGAGATTATGTAGATCCCAAGCTCGCGAGCGACAGAAGAGAAGGCCTCCTTATAGGCGCGCTCCGCATAGGGCCCTACGAGCTTGAATACATCAAGAACACCTGCATCCGGGCCTCCAGCCTCAGTGACGGCTTCATCAAGAGAACTTGCTGAATCCAGCTTCTTGCGCATCCCAGGCGCCATACCCAGCAAGGGCAGACCGCTGTATTCGGGAAATACGACGATCGAAGCTCCTGCCACCGCAGCCTTCGCTGCTAGCCTGTATACGAGCTCCACATACTCTGTCCCTGAAGAGACCGTTTTCGCTTTCATCTGGATTGCGGCGCAGATAACGCGCTCGGGCTTGGCGTCCTTGCCATGTCTGGTTGCAAAGGGGGTCGGCTGACGACCGTCGAATCGCGCGTCTCCTTCCTTCAGCCACGAAGCCCGTCGCGAGACGGCTTTGGGATCGGAGGCCCGCGAAAGGGCGATATTCATGGCTCTGCTGCGAATTGAATCGATCAGTTGCGCCATTTTCGGCTACCTCCTTCCCTGTTTAAGCCGCACTGTGCGCCCGACGAGATACGCATCTGACAGCTGGTTCTCGTACAGCTCTACATTGAAGTGTTCGAAAATGGGAAAGGTCCGTCTCGCCTCTGCCAAGATCGATGGATCAAGGGTTGCCGTCAACTCTTCCCATATCGACCCCGAGGTCATCTCTGCAAGTACTCCCCGGCCTTCAGGGGTTACTTCGACCGGCGCAAATATGCGTGATCTGCCCTGATAGGAAACACCGAGCCATTCGCCTCCGAGGGAGGCTTCAACTCCGAAGACCTGATTCTGCTGTACAATCTGCCACATACCGCGCGTCTGGCGCCATACGGTGTATGGGGCGGGTACTGCAGTGGGAGCCAGTATCGTGTCTACTCCGAGCAGCGCAAGTATTCTTCCGACCTCCGGGTACCATGCGTCGGTGCCGACGGCAATTCCCAGCTTGTGGCCGTGTATGTTGAAAGTAGCAATATCATCGCCACACACTAGTCCCATTCGATCCTCTTGCTCCGAAAGATGGGTCTGCACTTGTTCTGCTATGAGGTCGCCCCTAGGCGAGAAGAATGGGCATGAATTCGTGTAGCCTCCATCCGATGGAACAATGAAGGTTCCTGGGCACAGGTGTACGCGATTGGATAGGGCCGTAGCCGCAAAGAAATCGAGCCATCTATGATATCCCTCGGCACCGGTCAACCGGGCAACATCGAACATGTTCCCGGGGGCGTGCGGGGCAGTTTCAAGCCCGGCGCCTATCATTGCGGCGTATTCAGGCATTACTACAAGCTCGGCTCCGCGTCTGGCCAGAGATGATATCCTTGCGGCAGTCGATACTTGAAAATCGTGAACCGTTTTGAACTGGGCTGGATCCATTTGCAGCAATCCGCAGGAAAGAACAGTCGACATGCAGGTCACCCCCAGAAGAAGTATTACACATTATCCACACTGTTCCTGCACCGACGAGAAGGAACGGAAAGCTGTGAGTAGAATGAAAACTCGG
>DUWJ01000272.1 GCA_012842765.1 Bacillota bacterium
CGATGAGATCAGCTACTGCATCGGCCAGACTTGTAACATCACGGCTCGCCTTGGGGATAAGACTGAGCGATCCAAGTTCTTCTGGAATTACTGCTACTTCGGATGGACCATGAAGGAGCCGGCAAGACGAATACGCGAGCTTCCAGCGAAGCTTAGCCGGCTGGCAGACGATTATGAGCAACTCGAGCAGGTTTCCGCAACCTTTGAGGGTGAAGCATTCGGGTTTCCAGGCTACAGCGCGGGCGAATGCATGCTTCGCTCCTGGAATGCGGTGGAGGCTGTCTCCAGAGATGCAGCTGTATTGCAGCCGCTGTGGAGAAGAATCTCCGAGGACATGGCAGAGATCGAATGCGATGTCGATGATCTCCTTGCGAAGGAGAAGGCAGGGGCTACGCCTACCGAACTGGACTGGTGGAGGCTGAACATCAGAGAGTATCTCGTGGCAATCGAACTTATGGGTGGGCTAAACTGGAAGTACTGGGTAAGCGGGGATAGCACGGAGGAGCCCGTTCGCGCCGGCTACGATGACGAATACGGCGATCCTACGCAAACTGTAGCCGCCTCAACGACGCGCGGGGCGATAGGCACCCTCACAATGGGCGCCATGCGGCTGGACGAGGTTCTAGACGCAAATCTCGCAGCTCTCGCCATCGCAGAGATGATGCTTGGCATCTGATCCTTCCGGGGGCGGCCATACGCACTAAGAAGGGAGCACATCAAATGGATGGACCTCGTCCTCCTCTCGAACAAGAGCTTACAGAGGTCGTAGAGCTTGTAAACACAGTCTTCAGCCCTGAAGATCGCACCATGGGGCTCGAGTTTCCGCAGCTGTTTTCTGGAGGCAATCTGGATCGGCTCAGGGTTTTCGTCGATCAGACAGCGGGGATCCCTGTGGCTCATGGAGGATATGTTGCACAGGAGTTGGTGGTTGAAGGTTGGCGGATTCCTGTGGCGGCGCTCGGATCAGTCTGCACTCTGCCAGCCTATCGGGGCAAGGGCCTTGCGTCGAGGCTTGTGGAGAGCATTATGGACCAGGCGCGGTCCGAGGGGCTTGTCATGATGCTCATATCAGGCGACTCCAATGTATACAAGAGGCTGGGCGCTGTTGAAACCGGCGATTTCGTGAGGGTAGAGGCACATCAAGATCAACTTTCCTATCTGTGCGAAATTGCGCGGGCGTGGGGTGACGACAGGGAGATTGTGTGCAGGCAGGCAGGAGCGGAGGACGTGCCGTCGATGGCGGCCACATACAGGCGTGAACCAGTGCGATATGCAAGATCGGTCAAGGATTTTCATGAATTGGCCTGGTGGAGGTCTGACGTCAAGCGTCTTTACGCCTATGAGAGCATTCAAGTGGCATGTACCGGGCGGGGGGAAACGCTGGCTTACATTGTTACACGCGTGCGCACCCTGGACGGCGGAGGAGTAAGGCTGCATGTGCCCGAGTTCGCGGGGCCTAGATGGGCTGTGGCTTGTCTGGTGGGGCATGCCTGCACAGCGTTTTCGCCCAACGTGCTTACGATGACGGTTTGCTCATCAGATCGCGACATGGTTGAAACGTTGCGGCGGGCTGCATTGCCCTTGCGTAGAACAACGTTGCCTGGCTA
>DUWJ01000273.1 GCA_012842765.1 Bacillota bacterium
GCCAGGCCGCAGCCTCCAAGCAAGTCATGATCATTCTTACACACCATCTCTGAGCTAAAACCACGTCGGGCCGAGCCCCAGCTGCCCGAGAACACTCGATTGCCTTTCAGAAGCCGATTTAATTGACTAACCCTTTAACACTTCTGTAATATCCCACTACTGATCCATCCAGACGAGGTAAAGCTCAGGCTGCAACTGAGCACACGCCCCTTCCCGGACTACATCACCTGTACGAGCTTGGGATTGTCGATTGGTCCGGGTATTCTTCCGCGCTTGGCCACGGGTTTGCCTTCGACTTCCTTTATGTCCATGGTCATGTCGATTGGAGACGCTCCTGAGATGTAGCTTCCTATTCCAAACGAGTCGGCGCCCGCCTCCACCAAAGCCGGAATGCGTTCAGGAGTGACACCGCCTGAGACAAATATCTTCACGTGTTCGAAACCTGCCTGGTCCAACCTGGCCCTAATCTCGCGGACAAGATCGGGAGTCACACCGCCTCGCTCTCCGGGAGTGTCAAGCCTAACGCCCTCAAGCTTGTCGTGGAGGGCTTCAGCAACTCTGAGAGATTCCTCAGCCTCGTCCTTGAATGTGTCCACGAGGATTATCCTCGCATCGCCTTCAGGCATCTCCGCGTCATAAACCTTAGCCACTTCCACAGTATCGCCGGCAATGAGAAAGACAGCATGAGGTACTGTGCCTTTAGGCTCCTGTCCTGCAAGCTTTGCCCCTAGAATGCAAGAGGCGCCATCCGCTCCCCCGACAATGGCCGCCCGTTCCATAACTGGCGCCACTGCAGGGTGGACATGGCGAGCCCCAAAACAGATGAAAGGCTTGGCACCGACGGCAAGACGCAGTTCATGGGCTGCCGTAGCCCACGCGCAAGAGCTTGCCAAGATTCCCAGCAAGCAGGTCTCATAAACTCCGAATTCCGCGTATTTCCCGTGTATCCTCATGATTGTATCCTTGGGTTCGAAGCTTTCTCCCTCAGGGATCGCCCATACCTCGACATCTGCATTTTCCAGCAGTCCGAGGCATTCCGGCAGACCTGCCAGTATACCCCGCTTTCGCGGAAAGATTTCTGCAGTGACTCGCTTTTCCGAAAGGCCCATTGAATCCAATATCTGTCTGGTCTTTACAAAATAAAGATCCGTTGTGTATCCCTGAACGATCTCGTCATGAGTCGCTGAGAATAGGCGCCTGCCTGGATCTACAGCAAACTCCTTAATCTGCGCCAGATTTGACACCTTGCCTGCAGTGTGCATTGACGTAAGTACCCCCCGGATAACATCCATATTGCACTAATTATAGCATACCTTGAGCCTCAAACACATTTCTAGTCAGCATTTATCTGTCCTACCTTCCCAGGCCATTGAGAGCGATAGGCTCTATGGTAGATTCTGTGCATGTTGAGCACACGCCGAACGTAGCGAGCCGTCTCAGGATAGGGAATATCCCCCAAGTCCTCGATCCGTCCCGACCAGGTTCCCTCAGAGAGCCAGCGCTCGACGTTTGAAGGACCTCCGTTGTAGGCTGCGAGGGCAAGCACCGTCTCATCACGGAAACATTTCAATAGATGCCTGTAGTACCAGGCGCCTATCATGATGTTCGTTTCCGGGTCAAAAAGGAGATCCTGCGAGTAATCGGCAAGCCCTAACTGCCTTGCAGCCCACTCCGCTGTTTCAGGCATAATCTGCATAAGGCCGCAGGCGCCCTTAGATGACCTCGCATCCCGCCGGTAACCGCTCTCCACCCTTATTATCGACGCAACAAGAAACGGATCAATCCCGTTTGCCGTAGCATAGACAGTTATGTGTTCGACATAGTCCAACGGGTTGATCAGCTGCAACACGCGGGGAGACTGCGCGGCAAAGGAGATCAACATGCCAATGAGCGCCAAGACAACTAGTGCCCGCCCCAGTCTTCTTAGGCCATCTATCATAGAACCAACTCCGGTCTTAACCCATATGCCCTAACTGCTTCGAGCATTCCCAGCATCGCCCACCAGGATGTTCCACAACTCGTCCACCTGCCGGACCGTATCATCCAGCGGGCAATCGGTCCTTATCACACAATCCGCCCGTGCAACCATCTGCTCTACAGGTTGTTGGGCATTGACTCGGCAAAGCGCATCTTCATAGGAGATCCCATCGCGGGCAGCGATCCTCTCAGCCTGCAGCTCGGGATTGGCCACTGTGACTACAATTGCGTCTACGAGCGAATCAAGGCCCGATTCGATCAGCACTGCCGCATCAATCACCGCAACAGGCGGCGGAGAATGACTCTCTTCCAGTTGCTGCAGCCATTCCTGGGCTTTCAGGACCAGTTCAGGATGGGTGATGCTGTTCAATAGCTTCAAGGCGCCGGGATCGGCAAATACTACGCGTCCCAGCTTTCGCCTGTTAAGCGTCGCGTCGGGCAGCAAAAACTCGTCGCCGAAGGCGTCCCTTATTCCGATCAGCGCCGTGCTGCCGGGTGCCACAATCTCGCGGGCCACAAGATCCATGTCGAGGCAGGCCGCGCCTCGCTCCGCCAGCATGGCGGCTATGGTAGTCTTCCCGGTCCCACTTTGCCCTGTAAGCCCAAGAACTATCATATCTCCAATCCTCCAACCTCGCCAGCCTTCGAAGATCTATTCATCGAACATCGTCCAGTTCCTCCACACATCAAAAGACATTTCGTAGCGCGGCAATTCCCATCAGAAAAAGGACTGCCCCTGGCGCAATTCGAATCCACAGTCCGCCCCATCTTTCCGGCGTCCTACCGCCAACAGCGGTTCCCAGGCGAAAGCACAGACACGTGAGAACGCCCACGGCAAGCCCAACAAAGAACCAGTCGGCCCCGGCCAATCCCGCTCCAAGACCTGTCCCAAGGCTGTCGAGGGCCAGCGCAGCACCGAGCAAATATGCTTCTGCCGTCGAAATTGTGCCCGACCGATCGATATCCGCAGCTTCAGGATCACGCATTATCTGAACTACAAGCCCCAACGGTTTCAGTCTAACCGAAACCGACCCCTCACAGAGAAGCGGCCTCTCGCGGACCCACCCGCCAATGCCTTCCAGGCCCAACCACACACCCACAGCCACCAGTATAGCACCGCCCACAATCGCCGCCACGCTCGCGTCAAATAGGGCCCCAACCACCCCTCCAAGCCACGTGGAAACCGCCACTGCAGTGGCGGACATCGCTCCCACCACGTATATGACACGCCACGGAGCGTGTATTCTCCGAAAGCCATAGACAAGTCCCGCTCCAAAAGCATCAACGCTTATCGCGGCCGAAATCAACATTGCCTCGGCAAACTTCATCTCAAAAACCCACCGTCCTTAGGTCAAACACTGCCCGCCCCGTTTCTATGGGGCCAGAGTCAGTATACGGTGAGGAGATGAAAAAGGACCCCCGGAGATTCCGGAGGTCCCAGAGTTGCCGCTATGCTAGAATGGCACCCGAACGTTCATCGTGATCAGCTGCCAGTCCATGTAGTTCGCCGGGTAGTTTCTCAGATAGGCCCAGGGTTTTCCGGCATGGAACCCGGTTGTGTCAGCCTCTCTTCGGCCGTCCATTCCGTAGCTGAACGTTACCGTGCTCTGCCCAAGGGTCCCTGAGACAGAGGCTTTGAACCAATTCTTTCCTTCATCATCAAAAGGCCTCCACATGTTCGGATCTGCAGGAGGCATCAGTCCCTTGTCGCGGAAGGTGTAAGCGAGAGAAGTGCGTATCTTCTCAGAGACCTTCCAATTGAGATCGAGGCCCAGGGCGAGTCCGCCCTTCTCGTCTCTGGTGAGCAATCCGAACTTGGCGTAGACCGCATCGGTAATGTCGATCATTGAACCGGCAAACCCATACATCTCAGATGAAGGGTCACCATCGGATTCCTTCGCGTATGAAGACACCCCTGCCAGTTCAGACCTGGCGCTGTTCACGAAGGCCGGAGCAATCTCTGTACAATAGAGCCCGTACCCGAGCAACTCCGTCTTCGGCTCCTCCACAGTGAACTTTGCTTCAGTTTCCAAGAAGAGTCCATCGACGGGAGTCCCCTTGACGTTCAAGCCGACGATAGTATCAACCCTCTTGCCTTCATGCACAGCGTTATCCGCATAGTATCCCGTCTTGTAGTCCACGAAAGGCTTGAAGTCGACACCAAAGTTGCCGTAAACCACATCGGCATGGGCATTGTATCCAGTGTAATCGACGTCACCATCACATAGGTCGGATCTGTAAGCACCCGAAACAGTCAATTTCAGGTCTTCGATAGGATCCACGATAACCTTGGCAGTGGTTTCGTTCCACACCGGGTCATGGTCAGCCTGGTTCATCCAGAGAGTGTTTCCCATGACCAGATCTGTTTGCACAACCGCGGGAAGTTCTATCTCGGCTCGCACTTCCGCAGCTGCAGAGTCTTTGTAGGCGTTGAGAAGAGCTGTATCGTTGCTGCTGGCATATGCCGATTTGAAGCCCTCGCCAACCTCAGTATACTTGGCGGAAAAGCTTGCGGGTCCGGCCTTCATGTTGCCGAGTTCCACAAGGTATGCCCAGTTGTTCTCCTCTCCTTCGAACCACTTTGCCCCATCCTTTTCCCAATAGCCCGCACCGGCAAGCGTCAGGTCAGCCCCAAGCCCCGGAACCTTTCCGGCGAGGTCGACACCGAAAGTCAGGTCGGCCGGAACTTCCTCGCCCCGTCCATCGGTATAGGCTCCGACGATACCAAACTCGAAATTTTGAGGCAGACCATATGTGACTCTGCCTAAAAATGCGTTGCTGCC
>DUWJ01000274.1 GCA_012842765.1 Bacillota bacterium
TCTCAGACCATTTGTGAGCGACATCTCCGGTATGTTTGTGCGTTCCTATAGAGCAGAAGTTATTGCCATTAACACGGCCAGAAGCCTTGGCCACCAGCGTTTCACTGCAGCGCACGAGTACTTCCACCTCCTCTATGACGAGGGAATGCTCGGGGCTGCCTGCAAGGTTGGTGTAGTGGACCAGCCAACTTTACGAGAGGCTGAGGCAGATGCTTTTGCATTATGCCAGGTGAGGGAATTGGCGCGCGCGTTGTGGCGCGCACAGGCGGCAAGCGCGGTCTTGCCATGGAGGATGTCGTCTACTTGGAGCAGCATTTCGGAGTGAGTCACAAAGCAATGGTCAGACGCCTTCGGAATCTAGACCATATAAGCGCGGACCAATTCGAGCGGATGTGGAGCCTGCCAATCCGTCAGGCAGCTCGAACACTAGGCTACGATATAGCCCTTTACACCCCAACGCACGAAGACAGGATCATATCATCGTACGCCGAGAAAGCGACTCGGATCTGATTTCGTTCGGCAAGTACGAGCAGTTGATGCAGCGTCACATCAGCCAAGGGGAGTCTCTCGAACTGAAAATGATTGCGGAGGGCGATATCGCTGACGAGTAATTCCAGTTGACTCAAGCCTCTAGGAAACCCAGGCCGCAAGAAGCAGCGATATAATACGTTCGCTTTCGTGGCGGCACGGTCGCAAGCAACAACCTGAGAGATGTTAGGGAATACTGTGAGGAGCATCATATGGGGCTCATTGAAACGGCAGACATCATGTGCCATGCGGTAGCTCAAGGGCTCATGTCGATTTCAGACGGTGAGAATCTTTGGAAGAGAATGAAGGCTCGCCGTCGCAGACTCCCGGATGGGGACTTCGCCGATGTGTTCAGGCGTGTCCAGGATTCTTGAACGATGTATAGTTGACCCCGATAGGGCTCGGTTATGATCAAAACCGGTGAAGCGGTGTCAAGAGATGGGAAATGAGCTGCCATGAGACTGGCGATTGTGAGATAAGCCTGGGCAACCCGGCGCGATTAACCACTTTGTGACTATTTCCTCAAGGCTGATGGCACCGATGTAGGCGACGAGGGAGCGGTCTCCTGGGCTAATAATCTATCCGATGAAGAATTGGAGACTGTCGTGTGGGCAAGAGGACTCGTTTCCGACATGGCGGTACTCGACAATTTACTCAGGGGGGCGGGGCATTGACGTTGCGAGCTACCGATTGCACATGTGATTGAAGCTAAATTCCAACTGGCACCTGGAGTTCACCCTCAACATGATGCAGTAGAAGACGAGCTTCTCTGGGCGTGGCCTCTAGACCCGTCGCGCTGAGCTGCAAGATGTAGACGCCATAGCCCATGATGCCAATAAGAGCCAGTCCAAGTTGCTTGCATATGAACCTTCATCCGTCAGGCCAGCTGTATATCCAAAGCCTCCATGGAGTCGCAGCGTTTCCTGGCATCGTAGGACTCCTCAATGAAATAGGCGACTCGGATGCCAGGTTGAAGTTCATGCTTGGGCCCCTTGAAGGCCTGTCTATTGAAGTAGTAGTTGTTGCCATCATCGTCCCTGATGAACCCGGCTCCAGATGGTAGCAGGTTTGCCACTGTGCCTGTCCCGCGGGGGCTGAGGTTTAGTCTGACGCTCTGCCAATATCTCTCAAGCTCCGGCTTGAGGTCATGGAAGCTATCGATGTCATTATCGGTAATCCCAAGGCTACTACAGACACTGTCGAGCTTTGTGTTGGTGCCCCAACCCATCCGTTTCCGTTCTCCCGCGGCATAGGCAGCATGCTTTTTCGCCATATCATCTTCGTTGCACGCTATGAGGACCTGAGCGATTGTGAGAAAAACCTCCCATCTTTTGCTCATGTCGGTGGAATTGTCTATAGCAACTGCTTCTACTCCACACCGAAGCGCGGAATCCAGATCCCCCTTGCCCAAATATGCCTTGGCCAGAACATGCCTGATAAACCACTCTTTCTTCTGGCGAAGGACCAAACGGAGAATCTCGATCGCTTCATCATGCCGGCCAAGTTCAACAAGGCACACACCTTTTCGGTATTTCATCCAGATATCGAAAGTTGGATGAATCTCGGGAAAGGCTGTGAGTGCTTCATCGCAGAGGCATAATGCCTCCTCGTGGCGTGCAAGGGATTGCAGAGCCTTCACACTAGCGTTGTAGTAACGTTCTCTGTCTGACGGCGTTCTGATTTGTTTGCCATCATTTCCAGTCAAATAGCTCGCATTGGTCTCAAGCTCGCGGGGGTCGAGCCTGCCGGTCCATTCCAAAACCTGCTGGGCTGCGCTACTAGTGGCCCTTGGGCCAAGATAGTTCGTCACCTTAAAGCACGTGAGGATGTATGGAGACATGCGCGAATTCCATTGGCCTTCCGTAAGACGGACTATTTCATTTGCTGCCCCAAAAAACTCCTGCGGATTATCGGCGATTTCCTCGCGCTCCTTCTTGGCGTAGAGGTAATAGAGGCACCACGCGTGCACGTTTCGTATGGGGCCAAATTCCGGCCATTCCTGTTCTACCTCGTGGCATACAGCCAGGCTCTGCTCATAGTGGCCGACATGCTTAAGGCAGAATGCAAAGCCCCACCCGTCCCATTCGTTCGCATTGCCTCTGTGTTGCTCCCAGATGACGCTGTAGAATGGCAAGGCCTCTTCGATGCGGCGCCCTTTGCGCAGCTCCTGTGCTTTGCGCCGCAGTTCGCGCAGATCCGCTTGCGTCGACTCTGTCATTCTCCATACCTCCGATCAATTATGGGCTCTGCTGCAAAAGCGTCACTTGTCTGTCGCTAGCTCTTAAATGGCGGCCATAGCCTTGTAGTTCCGCTCCAATTCCGCAAAGTCATAACGCACCTCGTCAAGTTCGGGAAAGGCAAGTCCGCGCGCATGAGCTTCGTCCTTTAAGGCTATAGCCAGATCTATGAAATCGAAGTCGCACTTGGCATACTTCTGTAGCGTCTTGTAGTACACATCTGCCCGCCTCATGGCGGCCTCTGCAGATTGAGACGGGGAAGCACTGGATGATTCGCCGCCTAGTAGACTTGTGCGAATGGGTGCCCACAATTTGCCGATGCGGGCTGCGTCTTCACTGTTTGCGGGAGGAGTAGTGAACCTCAGCTCAAGTTGGTGCTTCGCTGTGTTGTAAATGTCGATTCTTGCTGGGACTCCCTGATTGAATAGGAGGTTCAGCCTTACATAGTGGTTGTAGATCCCGGCAAACTCCGCTTGGATGCCCGACTTCGCTAGGGCTTTCAGAAGAAGGTCGGCTGCGGTCCTGGCCTGCTCTATTCTCGTGTGGTTGGTGGCTGGCGTATCTTGCATGATCGGCCCAGGTTGCCGGGGTTGCCTTGAGCCTCCAGCCAAGCGGCAGCCTGTCGCAGCGCAGATCTCACAGAGAGTGCTTGCTGCGACATCATCGCGAATCGCCGCGAGATTGGCTGTGTATACAGCCCTATTGGGAGAGTAGGCCAGAAGAATATCGCCGATGTAATGCTTCCCCTGCGTCACTCTGAGCCTAGCCTGGTAATCGCGGAATCCGTAGGGATCAGTTTTGGCCAGAAGTTCGGGGCTCGTCTCCCCAATGGTTTTCTCCAGCTCCTGGTATTTCACTGCCAGCTCTTCTTTGCATTTGGTCATGGCCTGTCCACCGCCTCCACATTCTTGAACATGCTGAGTGTCACGAGCAGGTCAGCCAGAGCTTCCTTCCCCTCGTCAACAGTGCCCTGTTGGAGAAGCGCATTCCGAATGTAACTTGCGCGGGTGATGATCCGGACGCATTCTATGCCCGAGTGGAAGCGCTCCAGTAAAACCTCGTTCATGGCCGCAAAGATCTCCGTATTCTGGTCATGGATGAAACGATGAACCTGGACATCCCCATTGCAGCCCAGCTCGACTTGGTCTCCCCTGATCGTCACTTCGAGTGTGATGTCGGGGACAGACTTTTCGTCCACTGGGGCAAGGCAGGGGCGGAACTTGCCTTCACCTAGGAGATATGCAAGAAACATCATTGCTGAACTCGCATTTATCTGGCTTGCCCATGGACGAGATTCATAGCCCCTAAGGCACCTGTGGCAACCTTGCCTGTCGCAGTCGCAGCTTGCCACAATCTCATAGGCTTCCGCAAAAAGCTCCATCGAATCGAGATCCGCATAGATATCCTCGAGTCGCAGACAGTTGTTGCCGGTTGCATCGTATAGCGCCACGTATACAACTCTGTTAGAGCCCGGCAAGGGCGAATCGGAACTTGGGACGAAGTCGGCATCTATCATCATGCCGATTTCAGAATCATCCAGCTTGTACATGCTCTTGATCCCTCTGAGGATGGCGAGGGAGGTGCTTATGTAAAGCGATGCGTCGCCGCATACATCCCGCTCAAAACCGAAAACGAGCGTTTCCCGTTCCATCGGATACTCGATGATGAAATGCCGTTCTGTCGATTGATCGAGGAAACCTGTACCTTTTCTTCGATCGGGGCTGATCGGGCCCCTGTTTGCGATGGCGAGCTGGGCATGGCGTGAATATCCGGCCCATAGCACGGCTCTGTAATTGCGCCCCGTATCTATTCGGTCGAGTTTGCATACGATATCTTGCCTGAGAAGGCGTGGACGCTTCTCCGCAAAGAGCTCGTCTTTTTGCGCGGCGAAGGCGCGATAGACGCGGGACTCGTCGAAAGCAAGCCCCTCTGCCTGGCGGGATTCATATTCCCCGGACGCAAGGATTATGAAGACGTCTCCTGCCATGTGAACCTGTTGGCCCGGCACGAATATGTAGGCTGCTAATTCTGGGTCGCGTGAGGATATGATGATTTCATCGGTGAACGTGTGCGCCCCTATCTCTTTTGCACGCCGGAGACCCTCTTCATCGCAGACAAGCACTTGGTCGTCCCTGAAAGCAAAGTCAGGCATTAGGTTCGTCTGATTGTAAAGGAACTGCTCGAAGGAGCCCACCCGAGAAGCGGCGGGTTCCTTCAATGCTTTGATCGCATTTGAACACAGCTTGTTCCCGAGGTATTGGCCTATATCCATCGGGACATCGATGACGTTTCTTATCTCCTCTGCGAACCTCTCCGGCTCTTCAGCAATTTCTGCAATCCTCTGCCGGAAGCCCGCTTCATCCGAGACATGTCCTGCAAGCGCCATGGCGTTTGCATGCTCGACAGCGACTTTGAGGTTTTTGGCATTGAATGCCGGCGGTGAAACCACACCATCTATCATTCTGTGGGGATCATGGTAATAGACCATGTCGTTGGGGTTCTGTTCCGAACAGATTGTGACGATCAGCGAGTGCCCGCCACCTTGGCCCCGTCCTGCCCTGCCCGCCCTTTGGGCGTAATTCGCCGGTGTAGGGGGCACACCCATGAGCAGGATGGCTTGAAGCTTCCCAATGTCGATGCCCAATTCCAGCGTGGGCGTAGCCACTACCATGCTTATCTTGCCTGCTGCGAAATCTCTTTCGGTGTCAACACGGTCTACCCGCCTGATTTCAGCGCTGTGAGGCCTTACCCGGTCTGCAAGCTCTTGCCAAACCTCATGGATTGACGCAAATTCAGACGGTCCTAGGTCGAATTTGAGCTGTTTGGGGGATATGTAGAAATACTGTTTGCCATCGGGTGTGATCCGTTCGAGAAGCGGCCCGCGGCTGACAAGATCTTTAACTATCGACTTCACCTTCGCCTCTCCGGTTCTGGCTACCATCTTCAGATGTTTGCAGTTGGGGTTGGTCGACAGCGCTCTGCCGGGGTAGTCACGTAATCCAGAGCGTTGCCCCTCGAAATGGATGCCCAAAAGCGATGTGGCCTGGTGGAGCGAGTATCTTATCGCCCGACCCTCGAGGTCTGCTGGCAGACGCGGAGCTTGCTTGAGTATGGCGCGTTCCTCCACAAAGACTGACAATACGTCGAGTTCATCCTGCTTAAACTGGTCAGCATCGACAATCTGCATGAACTCGCGCTTTGGCCCAATGTTGCGCGAAGGAATTGATATGAAGCGGGCAAACCAGACATCGAATTCCTGTGCAAGATTGCGTTCAGGCTCGGACATCCCGCTGGCGAACTCGGCCAATTCCTCTTGAAGGCCGAGGTGAGCTTCTTCGATATTGGATGGGTTGTGTTGAAGGCAGTATATCCTCAGCATTTCCTCAAAAAGGGCTGAGGCGAACTCATCGTCAAGGATTCGAGATTGTCTGGTGGCTTGCTCACGGCTGTCAACGAAGGCAAGCAGCTTTCTTCTGGGCCTAGTGGTATCCAGCATGGAACGGGCTATGCAATGCGTGTATTGATAGTCGGCAAACTTTGGCGACATCAAAACCCCAAGCGCCTCTATTGCCTCGTCACCGTCTACGCGGAGACGTTCTATAGATAACGGCCCGTTCTCATCGTAAGCAAACTCAATTGACCCGTAACCGCCGATCTGCGCTATGGAGACCCTGAAGGTTTCTGTGCAACCTCTGCCTTCCGCCGGCGCATCGTATCCGACAAGAACATATACTTGCAATCCTCGACTGCCCTCATCCGCTTCGAGGTGAGGAAGCAGGCGGCTGCTTTCAAGCCTGGCGATGCATTTTGCTGTATCTTTGCCATACACGAAGAACAGGGGGGCGCCACATTTGGTGCAGCTTTCCGATTGCCCGGCGTGATACTTCCCACACCTGATGCATCTTCTGAGCAGGCCTTGGATTTCGTGCATGAAGAGGTGGACTCTGAAGTCGAGCACAGGATCGGGACGGTTGTGCGGATTTGGATACGCTCTTGCAATGCTCGAGTCTATGAAAGATGCAGCAGCCAGAGATCCCCGCAGAATCTCTTCCGGGCTGCCTGCTCCGGATATAGCGTCACTTACGGCGCCTGACAACTCCTCCATGGACTTCGACCCTTTGCGCAACGACTCTGCGATCGCTTGCATGCACGGGCTCGAAAGAAGGAGCGCGCGTGGGCCATCCGGTGCCAAAAGCCGATCAGGATCGGCGAGATCTTCGCGGGTGAAAGAGGTGCCAAGTAAGGAGTTGAGGTTGGCTAGCGCGGCGCCGGGAGAGTCCATTGAAGCCACATTGTATCTGAAAACCTTGCACGCGTTCGTGGTTGCGGATTGCAAGTTTGCCTGTGGCGGGTTTTCTGGACGGCCTGACTTGGCAGCCGGACGCACAAGGTCGTATTCGTCTGGCGCTACGTCCAACAGCGGACAGATGAACCTGTTCACAGCTTCGCCCGAGTTTCTTGAATCCAATGTGGCACTGCAACATATCTGCACGACGGGATTGGGAACGGCGTTCTTCAAGCGCCTGAGGAGAAATCGAAGGTGAGTCGCGCGATTGCCCTTATAGCTATGGACTTCATCTAGCACGACAAAATGCAGATGATGGCAGCATTCTGTGAAAAGCCAGCGCTCCTGCGAGCGAGTGAGCATCCTGTCGAGCATCACGTGGTTGGTGACCAAAATATCGGGCGGTTCTGCCAGCATCTCGGATCTGTAAGCCAGATGGAAACGGCTCTCTCTTTCTACCGTTGCTTCCGATTCGTCGCGGGGAGTATCGCCGGTGTATACACCGTATGTTATCTCGGCTGCCGAGGCGCATTCGCCTATCCGCCGGAGCTGGTCGGCGGCCAGCGCATTTGTGGGATATACGATGACAGCCTTTATCCCTTTTTCTCGTTCGCGAAGACAGTAGTCGATTATGGGGATGAGGAAGGACTCGGTCTTGCCGCTTCCCGTTCCGGTGGCGATCACAGTATGCCGGCAGGACGAAATGCTTCGGACAGCTTCCTCCTGATGCGCGTACAGCCGCTTTATTTTGGGGAATGGACCAGGAAGATTCTTGCTGAGGCCTATGGCTGCGCACAATTGGCCAAAGGGCAGTGCGCTCATCTCATATCGCGGGTTTGCCGAAAGAAAAAGGCGGCCGCTGAGCTCGAGAGATTCCATTATCCACTTGACATCTGAATCCCTCGACACCCCGGTCTTTAGAGCGTGTCTCGCCAGGTTGGCATAGGCATCGCTTACATGCTTTGCAGCCGCGATCGGGTCATACAAGCCGCCGCCATCACGTTGCATATAGCCTGCCCCCCCCACTGAAGAAGTATGAGGGTTTAGAACCTAATCATGATATTCGCACCAAATAGATGAATACCCTTCTAGATTCGTCCATACCATTTGCGAGAATTGCATGAAATTTGTAGGCACAAGGGCCGGAAAAGGCGTTACGCAATGTGCAGTCGATCGATTTTCACTATATTTGAAAACAGGAAGGGATCCTAATAGCTTCCTGCGAATCAATTACATTATGGAACAACAATCGTTCCATTCATGTTCAATACTGAAAAGACGGGAGGGAATCAACTTGGCCTCGACATCGATATCGAGGTTCTACGACTGGTTCGTTGACACGCTCACAGATGAGAAGCTCGATCAGGTGATCGATGAGGTCGTGGGGGGCGCAAAACATGCGGGCGCACCGCGCAAGCGTCCCCCCAAAGGAGGCTCGCTGCCCATTCTGCCACCCGACTGGAAAACTAGGTTCAGTTCGGAACAGAAGCGAGAATTCGTGGCAATGATGTGGAAACGCGGCGTAAGGGAATTCACCGAGCACTTCCATGAGGAATACGCAGAGTGCAAGGAAAAAACAGACTCGTACACCCTCGACAAGATCGAGGATGAAAAGGACGAACTGATCAGCGCCTACGGAGGTCCGGCTGTTGTCCTTTGCCTGGTGTTGCAGCCACTCGACTACAAGCAGGAACTGGGCCTTCGGATCATGGATGAGCTTGGCGACACGTGCAAAGCGCCTCGCCTCAGCGGACATGGGTCTTACGACTTGGCTTTAGGATTGCGAGATATTGCATCGGCGCTTCGCTCAGGCGAAATCGATGTCTCTGAAGACTCGATGGAAGCTGCCCTTTCTGATGTAGCCAGAGCATGGGCCGAATACAAGGAGACAAGCGTGGAGAGGCTCATCACTCGGATCGAGTCGACGCTCAACTTGATGGCAGAGCCATACACCGCATATTCATCCTTTTTCAAGGTTGCCCCGGGCCTTCCTATGGAAATAGGCGCATATGATAGCCTTGATGGGGATGACGCCCGGGCGGTCTTAGCCGAACTTGAGGCTGTGGCCGACAAGGTCAACGAGACACGTGAGTTGTTATCACGGCCAGGATTGAGTATCGATGAAGTCGAAGAGCAGCTTACTGCCGCGAAAGCTGCGCATGAAGAAATAGCGGCGGCAACCGAACGGGTTATGACGCGCTTGCCCCAGAAGCCTAATCCCCCCGAGGATCCTACCCCCCAAAACGACTCAGACGGCAAGAAGATTCACCACACCCAACCGCCAACCCCGCCTGAGCCCGATCCCCAGTCCAAAGAAAAGGGATCTTGCTCGAAATCTACATCGGACTTGGATCCAGGATTGAATGGCCCCTCCGAGGGTGAACCTGAGCCAGAAGAGGAGCCGGACACTGACATAACATCAGATGAGGAGCCTGGCGAGGCAGAAGAGACTAGTAATGAGTGGGCTGATGGGGAATCCCCGAGTGCTGAAGCCTGTCCCGCACAGTCTGAAGCGGAGCCAGAGCCTGAAGCAGAACCCGAGCCGGAGATTGAATCGGTTAGGCTCCGCACTTGTCAACGGGAAGAGTTGTCCCAACCCTGTGATCTGAAGTCCGCTATCAGAGATGCGCTGGCCGCCAAGGATTACGTTGTCGCTTACTGGTTGGCTCGCGAAGCTGAAGCCAGTAATCGCGCCAGTTTAACGTTGCCTTCATGGCTCTATGCCGCGTGCTGCCTGGGTTCGGGCGAGTACGCTGCGAACCCGTATGCTCTACGGGCCCTCGACATCATCTACACAGAGCATTCAGCCCCAATGAGCGAGATACGTGGAGAGCGGAGGCCTGGCGAAAGCCATGCTCCCTATTACGTCATTGCCGCCTCCATTGGTCCCGCCTTGTTCTCTCCCGACTATGCGGCCTTGGAATGGTTGAGGGATGCAGAACGCAACCTTGGTGCCAAAGATGAGACCCTTGTCTTGCTGGTAAGAGAGGTCCTAGATCTTCGCGCGCGTGTGAGCGGGGGCGTAGCTTTCGCGCTTGGGACTCAAGATCAGCGAGCCTCAGCAGTTGATTGGGGCGAAATGGCCAGCATGACGGCTCGACGGATTGAAGATTGGGTCGAGGTTACAAGAACAGCCAGGAGCAGGTACCTTCACGCTACTCGGGCCCAAAACTACCTTGCTAGCGTTGAGTCGCCTCTTTGGCCTGCAATCGAAGCGGCTATGAGCAATGACCCGAGCCGCATCGATACAGTGAATTCTGCATTGAACAGTGATCTATCAGGGCGTAAGGCCATGGAAACACTCATTGATAATGCGGTGAAGATTACTTCGGCCACAGCCCCGAAGCGAATAGCGCTCGAGGGGCGAACTCGGGACGACGTGCTCAAGAAGGTGGAAAACCTTGCCCAACTTCTTAGCGACTGGAGCGCAGCCGTTGCCCATGAGAGAGCGTTCCAGTATGGCGGTGGCTCTGGTGAAGGTGTGACGGCCCGATTGAGGCATATCGGCAAGCTGGCTTCGGAAGCCAAAGGCCAACTCTCGGAAGATGGAGGATCTGCTACTGCTCTGTCGGATGCCCTTGAAATGGTGGCAAAAGCGATTGATGACGGCGTGCTGCCGCAATCCGCGGATGGCACAAGCATGTGCGATAGCGCATGGAAACGCGAACTCGTGTGCCCTCTCTTGCTAATTGCCAACCCACCCGCTGAGGAAATATCTAAATGGTTGGAACAGGGAAGCTTTGGGCTGCCCGACTTCGAGTCGACACGCAATGGGAAGCCGGGCTTTTCTGAAACCGCAAATCTCGCTGCTGAAAGTATGGAGGAGGCATTCTATGCCCACATCGTTCGCGGAGACTTTCCTGCGGCGCGGCTTGCCATGTCTTACCTGTCGCCCGTAGATGATGAGCATGAGTCAACTCGTTCAAAGATCAACGCCGCATATGACAGGGCTGTGAAAAGTCTGACTAGGGAAGCCATGAATAGCGTGAAGACAGCCCGCAACAAACTGGAGGAGTCGACTCTGATGCACTTCGTCAACGATGCGGCGCGAAGCCGGCTTGAAGGGGAACTTCTCACGGCCGAGGATTGGCTTGCAAGATCCCAAAGCGCTCCATCAGAAGCGGTGAATGTAGGAGAGGTATCCGCTCAAATCGATGCTGTCATGAGAGAACTCGATATCCTCAAGAAGGAACGCGCTCGATCATTGGCTCGACAGGTAGAAGAGTTCGATCATCAGTTGGATGTCGGACAGAAGGACCTGGCGCAAGAGGTTGCCAACGCGGCGCGGATGCATCTTCAGACTGCGCGCCAGAAGCTGGCGGAAAACGATCTTGTGTTGGCAGATCATTACATTGTCACTGCCGAGCAGGTGGTGGATCTTGGAGAGGTGTTTGAGGCCGAAGAGAAGTCTCCCAAAGATCACCCATATGTTCTGGAGTTCTGCGACATTGCAGGCAAGATAGAGCGCTACTTGGAGGATTACAGAGGACGTCCCGCAGATCTCGTGTCAACGATTCTCCGCATCCGAAATCCTATCGGGCTCAATATGCGGCGCGTTCCCCCCAAGCGCGTCGAAGAGGCAGAGGCCGGCCTTGAAGCCTACTTCTTCCTCAAAGGCAAACGAAGATCGGCAGATGAACCATGGTTTGCCGACAACCTCAAGCTGCTTTTGAGCTTTGTAGGGTTTGGCAGGCCGAAAGTATCACTCACTGCATATGACTCGCAGTACGCTTACTTCAAAGCCACCATGGATGGCGAGAATATGTCGCCCCTGGCCGATTTCGGTTCTGAGCGAAATCGTTGCTACGATGTGGTGTTGATGTACGAGCGGCCTAGCATCACGCAGATGCGTCAGATACTTGGAAGGCACGGCCTGGAGACGTCTAGACCTGTTATCATCTACATGGGCAGAATGCGGCCTGCCCAAAGAGGAGAATGGAGTGCTGCCTGCAGGGCTGAAAGGATCACCGCCATGTTTATCGATGAGGTTCTTCTGGTCTTTCTCGCCTCAGTCAGAGACAACAGACTGGAAGCTGCTGTAGAGTGCGGAACCGCCTGGGGGTGGGCGATGCCCTACAAATCAGCAGGTAAGATTCCCCCTGAGATCTTCATGGGACGGAAGCAGATGATAAGGCAGATAGGCGAGCCCCGTGGAAGCTCGCTTGTATATGGGGGTCGGCAATTCGGAAAGACGACCCTTCTGCACATGGTCGTACGCGAGTATCATCGTCCGGAGCGTGGAAGCTTTGCCTGGGTTGAGGAGATCAGGAATGTAGGTTCGCCTGAGGATCCCTATGGTTCCTCCCGGGTATGGCAACTCATATGGAAAAAGCTTGTGGAGTTCGAGCTGTTTCCCAAAACAAAGTCGGGTTCGTCTAGGGACGCTCAGTCACCTGATGAGATATCTTCCCGCATAGAAAGGCGCTTGAATGATGACCCGACGCTGAGAATTCTCGTCCTATTAGATGAAGCTGACCAATTCTTAGAGTGCGAGAAGAGAAGCAACTTCGATGAGCTCAGCCGAATGCGCACGCTCATGGAAAAGACCGACTACCGCTTTAAAGTGGTCTTCTGTGGCCTCAAAGACGTCCAGCGTTACTACACAGAGGTCAACCATCCGTTCGCCCAGCTGAGCAAGCCAGTGGAGGTTGGGGCGCTAGAGCCTCAGGCAGCAATAGCCTTGATAAAGGGACCCATGGAGAGCTTGGGCATCTTCTTCGAAAGCGAAGATGTCGTCACCAGGATACTCTCATACACCAATTACCATCCCGCCCTCATACAGCTGTTCTGCGCCGAACTGGTAGAAAGGGTTCGCTCGCGGAGCGACGAGCCCCCATATACCTGCACCATGCAGGATGTTGAAGACATCTATCTGACTGAATCGTTTAGGATCGAAATGCGGAACCGTTTTGAATGGACCATTGCCTTGGACCCAAGATACCAGGTGATAGTGTATGCGATGATCCTGGAGCAATTGGACGAGAGCGACGGCTATCGGAAACGGTTTTCGGTATCGGAAATAGGAGAGATGGTGGAGGCCTATTGGCCCGAGGCATTTAGCGGGGCCGGCGTCGGCGACCTCCGTCCCCTTCTGGACGAGCTGATCAGCCTTGGAGTTTTGGTGAGGACCGAGGACGGCCTGTACCGTCTCAGAAGCGCCAATGTGGTTCGGGCGCTCGGTTCGCCGGGCGACATCATGTCGCGGTTGGAAGACATCATCTCGAAACCGCCGCCGTCAGATGACAAGTCCAGCATACTTCGGGTGGAGAGAGGGAAGGGCCATACGAAATGGGGGTCTATCACTCTATCTCAGGCGAGGGAGTTGGCGAGACCAGCCTCAGGAATTGCCCTTGTGTTTGGCAGCAACGCCCTGGACATCAATGGAGTAAGGCCAGCGCTGCAGACATTTCTCAAGCCTACAATGGACGCGGGGCCTGACTTGTTTTCGGTATCAGAGATGCCGGCAAGCTGCAAATCGGCAAGGGATGTTGTAGCGGCCATAAACCGCGAAACTTCGCGGCCGGTTACAGGTCGACGTATCATGTTCTCGAAGTCGTCATGTATGACGTTGACTGCAGAGAACATGGCAGAGGCGATGGAGACGGTCGGGGCCAGGCTCCAGAGGTTTGCAAGGGGCGGGCGAGAAGTAGCCAAGTGGATCCTGCTTCTTCATCCTGCAGAGGCGGAACAATGGTTCCTCATGCCCGAAAACGCCAGGGCCGGGATCGAGCAGCACATAGTTTCCGAGGCCAAGCTCGCCAAGTGGGATAGGGAGATGATTGCGCACTGTCTCGAATGCGAAGACCTGATAAACACCTCTCACGCAGTGAACTGCGTATACGAAGCCACCGGCGGATGGCCGTGCCTCATGTCGCAGTTTATGAAACGCGCTCTTGCTTGGCATAAAGAGACTCAGAATCCGGATGTGTCTGGGCTGGCGGCGCAGTTTGAAAAGGATTTTCTGGACAACGAGGGTGGTATGCGCGATCGTTTCATCGCTAGCTCTGGTATAGACGCCATCACATGTGGGCGGCAGATTGCACGCCTCGTTGCCGAGCTGGGACCCATGACATTGGAGGATCTACACAGCGCATGCAAGTTGGAGGAATACCCTGAGTTGGCCAAGCTTTCCCCGGAGTCCATAGAGGCGGCGGCAGCGGCCTTCGTGGCATGCAGAGTTTTCGACGGCGAAGGTTTAGCCGGGGAATCCTCATTCCTGCTCACGTGCGACCCGACAGCAGCAAAGGTGGTGCTACTGCCTTGATTGACATGTCGGCGAGAGTCAGGTCCTTGCCTGGACCGTCGTGGGCGGCAGGCAGTGTTGTGGATGATCTGTGCATGGGCCGCGGGGTCGTTTGGGCCTTCCCGCGGCCCGCTCCCGCAATAGAACTCATCACAGAAACAGTGGACAGGCTTTATGATGCAGGCATTGAGACACACGTCGTAAGAGTGTCGGAGCATGTAGATCCCGAGGGAGGAAAAGCGAGGCAGCGCGACATGCCTGCCCTTGAAGACACGATCCGAAAGGTCACAGGAAAGGCAGCCCCCCGCGAGCTGCTCGATGGGAAATTCACCCCGGTAGTGACGGTCTTTGATGCCTTGGATATCTGCGACGAGGTTGCGCAGAAGGCTGTAGATGTGGGCATGATGACCACCCTTAGAGAATGGGCGGTTCAATCCAGAGAGGATTATCGCAGAACCGGCATTTTTGCAGGCGTGATGTTGGTCACTACGGGGAGCGTCGCGGCCCATGTCGCGCCCGACAACGATTGTCTCAGGACGAGATGGCACTGGGGGACAGTGACAGTTGCGGAGCTGTGCCTACTTGCGAGGGAGATCGCTGCAGATCTCAAACTTGGCTGGGAAAGATCCACATGGATGCAGTGGGTTGGTTCGGAAGTGGCGGGAACTGATCCCGCATTGCTGGTGCATTTGTGCGAGCAATGGGAGCCTGCTGAAGGAATGTCTCAGCTCATTAATGTACTGTGTAGTTATGCAATGAGGCAAGGCTGGACGGCGAAGGACTACGCCAGTGTCCCTCGGAACCTGGGAGAGCCCTTTACTCCGGGTCGTACGAGGCGTCCGCCATGCCCGCCAGAGCATCTGGCGGCACTGTACGATTTGGGAATGCTGGACTGGGAGGCAGAAAGAGGCCTGCGCCTCCACTCAGCTGCGCTGGCTTTGGCCGGCGATGTGACGGAGATATCCCACAGAGTGTGGGCAGGGCAGGCAGGCTGTTTGCTTCCGCTGTTCGATAGAGAACGCCTCGAGATCTGCAGGCGTCTTGATGAGGAATCGGGGGGCTGGCGGAACTGGTGCGCAAGGACTGAAGACCGCAACTGCAGCGGTCTGGCTGTTTTCAATGACTCCGGCGCAGACCAGGCGGTGGATGAAGGTACTCCAGTGATGGAGTTTGCCGATATCCGTCAATACCTTAGCTGCAACAGAAATAGATCCACAGCGGCGTTGCTTAAGAGAGTCGATTTTTTGACGAAGGCCCGCAATTGTCTCGCACATTATACCCCGCTGTCCTGGGAGAACTTTAGCGCTGCACTGAAATGGCATGGATCTGCTGAGGAGTTTGCGGGGAAGGGATAGGGCTTGGACATTGGCTCATGCTGATAGCTAGCGCGAGACCTCTGGGAAACCCCGATTAAATGAAGAAGCAGGTCTAAAGCAGGGGAGCGACTTCGGTCAATCCAGGCGATAGCAGCTAAACTTGCTGATGGGCTCATTCCACTTCAAAAAGTCTGAAAAGGAGCTGTTTGTCTGAGCAGTTCAGGCGCTGTCTAACTTGCTTAACCCCTACGGGGGCGGGGTATATAGGGTTACGAGTAGGTCGTAGATGCGAGGTTTTGTGGGGTTACGTGGTTGGTTGTGTGCGGCTTGGGCAAGGTTAGCTGACATGTCGGTGGGCTATGGATATAAGCAGGGGTGTATGGTAGGTGAAGCACGGTTGCGCATTCCAA
>DUWJ01000275.1 GCA_012842765.1 Bacillota bacterium
ATACGCCAGCAGGGTATCGGCAGAACGTGAGAGATGGGAACGGGAGCTGGCTGAGGAAGAGCGTGCATCGAGGGAGCTGGAACGGACCATCAGGGAGATGCAGGCTAGGACGGGCGGTACAATCAGCTGGACGGGCAAGTTCGTATGGCCGGTGACGGCGAGGATTTCGTCACCGTTCGGCTGGAGAATCCATCCGATATTCAAAAACAAACGGTTCCACTCAGGCATTGACTTGGCTGCTAGCAGCGGCACGCCTGTCAAAGCGGCCGCCGACGGCAAGGTCCTTTTGGCGGGATGGGTAAATGGATACGGCAACACCGTTATCCTTGACCACGGAAACGGCCTTTCTACGTTATATGGCCATGCCAGCGTTATCACGACAAAGGCTGGCAATGTGGTGCTGCAGGGTGATATTATATGCAAAGTGGGATCGACAGGCTATTCAACGGGGCCTCATCTACATTTCGAAGTCAGGCAAGACGGGACCCCTCAAGATCCCATGCGTTGGCTGCCCTGAAGATCGACGCCCTCTTGGCGGTTCGATTCTCAGAGCCTTTAGCATAGGATGTATGGACTTGTGAAAGTGGGTGCCGAATCATGTCTTCATATAAGAAAGCGCAGAGATCTGCTTGGCTTGTACTTACCGTAGCAGCAGCAATACTTGTGTGCACGGTGTTGGCTCCATCAGCATTTGGCGTGCCTTCGCCACAGGATGAAGAGGCTGCGCCTAAATTCAAAGATATTCACACCGCCATTGAAGCGATGTATCTTGTCAAGGCTCAGTTCTATAAGCCAGTTTCAGTAGCTGAGCTGATGAAGGCATACTTCGCAAAAGGAACCGTCCCCGGAATGCTGGAAGTGCTCAATGACCCCTATACCAGGTATATGACACCCCAAGACTTCCAGGCCCTCAAAGACGATTCTGCAGGGATATTCGGCGGAATCGGGATCCTTGTTGGCATAAGGGATGATAAGATCACCATAATCAGTCCTATCACGAATACGCCGGGAATGCGTGCAGGACTGATGCCTGGGGATCACATCGTGGAAATTGATGGAGTTTCTACAGAAGGCATGGTTCTGGACCGCGCTGTATCGATGATGCGCGGCGAGCCTGGGACTGTTGTTCGCCTCCTCATTGAACGCAGATATCCGGCCGAAAAGTTCGAAGTGGAAATAGTGCGCGACATCATAGACGCGCCTGCTACCCGTGGCTATATCTTTGACCCCGATGCGGGCATAGGTTATATCGAGCTTCGAACCTTCTCGCAGAAGGCAGGACAGGATATCGAAGAGGAAGTTGAAAGGCTCATGGATGAGGGCATGCGCGGCCTCATCCTTGACCTGCGATATAACGGCGGAGGCCTTGTAACACAAGCTGTAGAGGTTGCAAGCAAGTTCATGCCGCCCGGACCGGTGATGCATGTTAGGGGACGCGATGGTCAGAAGAAAAGCCTTTACACCGTTGGCAGACGTGTTTCCCAGATCCCGTTGGTCGTTTTGGTCAATGAGTACACGGCATCTGCCTCAGAGATCGTTTCCGGAGCATTGCAGGATACGGGCGTAGCCACCATAGTGGGAGTGCCGACGTTTGGGAAAGGGCTCGTTCAGACTCTATTCCCTCTTTCTGATGGTTCGGGGCTTGCGGTAACTACGCAGATATACCTTACGGCGGGAGGACGGGAGATCACGCCTGAAACCCCAATAATGCCGGATGTGAAAGTGGAGGCGTTGACGCCCGAAGAGCTTGAGAAAGCCATGAATGATCAGGCCCGGAATGCCGAGCGCACGGGCCCTGTTACCGCAGAAGATTTGATGCGGATAGATCCTGATTTGGATCCACAGTTCCGACGTGCTCTCGAGATCCTAAGATACCAGATTGAGAAGGATGAGCCCGTCAAGAGCGCCGCGTAGAGCGGAGTGTTGCAGTTGCAGGAATTCCCATTTGGCAACGTGTTCAGAATCATACTGGAGAGCCAGATAGCGTTGTTTCGCTATCCCTCCAGTATGATATGGTTTTGGATTGTAATGAGCATAGTATACTTCCAGTATCGGCGAATGTCGGCCTTGGAAACGCAGATATTTGGCAGACCGAGGCGGAGTGCGATAGTGCGAACCATGTGCTCCCTAGGAGAGGGCATGGTTGGGGGAATACTCGGCAGTTTTCTGATAATCCTGTTTGGCGCTTC
>DUWJ01000276.1 GCA_012842765.1 Bacillota bacterium
AAAGATCTGATCTCAACCGTGACATCGCCTTCGGGACCGCTGTTTGCAGCCCGCCCATACCCGGTCATACTCATCAGCATATATCAAAGTTCCATCCTTTTCCGTCTAGCGTGCAGCTCATTGTACTACACAAACACCAGCTGCATCAAGTATTCACTGCAAAATGCCAGCCCAAACGGGATGCTTTTAGGAACCTAGTATTCCACTCAGACACCGAAAATCCTGCTAGGATATGCAATATCCCTGCGGTTTCATGTGCCTTGGCCCGCTTTATTCACCCTGAAAACAGTACATCGCCGTCTGATGGCCCTTTGTACCGCCCTGACCGCAGAAGCCAGGAAAGTAGACCAGCCGGAGAGGAAAAGGACCAACACCCAATCCACCACCGACAACTCGCAGGTCCCCAAGAATGCACGGCCCACGTGGTGATGGACGCCTAACACTTGAAGAACGACTGAGATCCCGACCGCACCAAGCAGAAATCTGTTTGAAGGCCGCCTGCCCGATTCAAGAGCCGACCTCTCCTCCACTCGACATCGAAAGACATAGACCAGCTGCGACATGACCAAAGTGGAAAAAGCCATTGTCCGTGCCGTATCAAGATCGTGTCCGAGAAAAGCGCCGGCCGATATGTAGCAGGCAATGGTGCAAATGCTGATGAAGACTCCGTCCGCGAGCACTTTCAGCCCCAAACCGTGGGCGAACAGGCTCTCACTGGGACATCTAGGGGCTCGTTGCATCGTATTTGGGTCCGTGGGGTCGGCAGCCAGGGCCATAGCAGGCAGCCCGTCGGTCATCAAGTTCATCCACAGGATCTGTATGGGCGTCAGCGGCAACGGAAGCCCGCCCGCTACAGCCAGAAGCATGGTTAGCACCTCGCCCACATTGCACGCCAAGAGGTATCTGATGAACTTGCGGATATTATCATAGATCGACCTGCCCTCCTCGATCGCCGCGATTATCGTGGCGTAGTTGTCGTCTGACAGCACCATGCTCGACGCCTCTCTGGCCACGTCAGTCCCGTTTTTCCCCATTGCGATCCCTATATCGGCCTCGCGTATGGCCGGAGCATCGTTAACCCCATCCCCTGTCACAGCCACCACGTGACCTTGCGCTCTGAGAGCCCGAACTACCCGGAGTTTGTGTGCAGGCGCCACCCTGGCAAAGACAGCTACCTCGGAAATCACCTCTTCAAGTTGCCGATCGCTCATGGCGTCCAGTTCCTCGCCTGTGAGAATCCGGCGCCCGCTCTCCATGATTCCCACCTGCTTCGCTATTGCCTCCGCAGTCGCAGCATGGTCCCCGGTGATCATCAACGTCGCGATCCCCGCTTTCTTAGCCAGAGCAACTGAGCGCGCCGCCTCCGGACGCGGTGGATCGACCATGCCGACCATCCCCAGGAATGTGAGGCCCGAAAGAGCATGAGACTGCCCCACCCGGATCTGCTCGATGAGGTTCCCCGGCGCCGAGGCCATGGCGAGCACCCTCATCGACTTCGATGCCATGGAGGAATTGCGTGCCAGCACGGCACCGTCAAACCGGCGGTCACGCAACACGATGCCGCCTTCCACATGTCCCCCCACATAACGGCCTTCGCACAGTTCGAGGACTACCTGGGGCGCTCCCTTCACGAAAGTGAATACCCCGGAAGGCCCACTGCAAGCCACTGCCATCATCCGCCGCTCGGGCTCGAACGGGATCTCTGCAACCCGTGTAAAGCTGCGCACCTTTTGCATAATCTCCCGGCCACCCTTGTA
>DUWJ01000277.1 GCA_012842765.1 Bacillota bacterium
AGCTTTGAAGGCCTCAATATAGATTCCAACAGCCACTATAGACATGCCGCCTTCACTGGAAGGGTCAGGCGCCCCGCTGATTTCTATTCATCCACAACCAAAGCCTCGTAGAGCACGCGCCCTGTTGCGTTTGCCGGCTGTCTGAGCCCCATCAGCCTCGACATAGTTGGCGCTGCGTCGATGATCTGCACTGGCGAATCGATGACGACTCCCTGCTTCACACCGGCTCCGCTTATGAGCATGAATACATGCCGGGAAGATTCTTCGCCCGAGTCATGTTGCCCCCCAAGGCCGATTAGTTTTCCGGAAGTGTGGAAATGGTTGGGCGGCTCAGGCCAAATCATGAGAGATCCGAGGGACGGATGGGCTCCTTCTTTCTTCAGGTCATCTGCCGTGAAATAGCCGCCTACATACGGCTTTGAAGCCAATGTATCTATAAGGGCCTTGTACTGGGCGTCAGAGATCGCGTTTCTGAAATAGAACTGTACCGAAAGGCCGGCGCTTACCAGCACTATGTCCGTGTTCTTGCTGGCACGCCCGTTCTTGCCCAAGAACTCGCACTTGTAGCCGAGACTTTCCACGGTCTTTATGAGATCTTGGAGGCTCGATGGTCCCCAGTAGGGAGTCATGCCGTGGTCTGCTGTGAGGATGATCGCTGTCTCCTCGAATATTCCTAGTTTTTTGAGGGCGTCGATCAGGTTCCCCAGCCCCTCATCCATGTCGATCATGAGTTTGGTCATCTTTGCCTTCCACGAATCATAATCTCGTGCCACTGAAAACCCGTAGCCAGGCGAAGCGTTGTGCCCCGCAGCGTCGAGGTCATCGGCGTAGATCGCCATGAAGGTGGGCCTTTCGGCGGGGGTTATCATCTTTCCATTCATCCCGAACACAGGTTTCAAATTGAGAATCTTTTCCGCTTCTGCCACGCGCTTCAACCATCCCGCGCCAGGCTGGATATACAGATGGTAGGGATCATCAGGATAGGTTCCCCGCTCCTGCAACATGAATTGCTGCACAGATGCGCACGGTAATCCGCTCTTCTCCACGACCTCGGCAATGGTCTCAGCGTCATTGTGACGGCCGGTCTCCTTAACGAGGTTTTCCACAGGGTCGTAGTAACGGTATGTATTCCCGTGCACAGCGGGCCATGTGCCAGTGACTATGCTCGTTTGCATGGGGTTGGTAATGCCGGGAATACCGTTTCGGGCATTGGTGAAGAGTGCTCCTCGCGAAGCAAGATAATTCAGGTTGGGAGTGCCCGGTTGGCCGGGTGAATTAGCCCATTCATAATACCTGTAAGCACAGGCATCCCAGTTGATATAGATGACGTACTTGGCCAGAGCGTTCTGACCAAGGGCATCTTGCCCGGCTGCGCTGTCTGCACCGGGCTTTCCGCTATTTGCCCAGGTTGTTGAGACCAGTGTCAATGCCAAAACAACAATGATAATGCTGCATAAAACTGTGCCGATTGTTGCCATCCCCTTTTTCATGCCATCCGGCGCTCATCGACGTATCCTTGTGGAAACGTGGGGGAGAGCGCCTTCCCTCCTTACTCTGCTAGAATTATGCTCTGCGCACAGAGGGTGCGCCAGGAATGCTCACTGTGCCCCGGACGGCTTTGGTCCGGCGGCTACTGGTCATCCGACATCTTCGAATACGCGACTCCAGTAGAATTTGTCGAACACGAGCCCGGCGAGGCCCAGTGCAATTCCCATATCGCCAAGCTGTGAAGGGACTAACCGCACGTTCTTGCG
>DUWJ01000467.1 GCA_012842765.1 Bacillota bacterium
ATCCTTTTCGTAGTCGCGCAGCTCGTAGGAGGCTTTCCCTGTAAAGGTAGTCGCCGGCCGCAGTTTCCATTCGAGGTCTGCGCCCACCAGGAATCTCGCGTAGTTATCCTTATCCCTGGCCATGCCACTGCTCTTCCCATAAGACATGGTTCCGCCCATCGTCGAGACATTCTCGGTGATCGGCATCTTCATATCAATGCCTAAGCCATAGGTGTAGTACTCATTGCTGCCGAAGCTCTGCTTCCAGTTACCCTTTAGGGTCAACGTATCAGCTGCAAGCGGCATGTTCAAGTCCGCATAGCCAATGTACGAAGTTGCATTGGCTTCCACTTCATGTTCCCAGGTGAACCCTGCCTTCAGAGGGCTGAATGCCACATCGAACCCAAGATCAGTCGTAGTGGCGAACCTGGGGTTATTCACCGTGGGATAGCCATTATGGTCCTTAGCGACCCCGCCCCTGAGGGTGACGTCGATAGGTCCAAGCTCCATTTCATACTCGGCATCGGTTGCGTAAGTCACTACATCCTTGCTGGCGTACCACGCATCACCTGCGCGATCGATACTGCCGGTGATGGTGAGACCGTTGAGCGAGTCAGTCTTAACTTCGAAGCCTGCTTTGCGCGTGTCGGCGACCACTCTGTCAGGATCGTTGCTGGCCGTGCCCAAATACTTCGGAGCATAGCCATCGTCAACCTGTTCGAAGTAGCCTGTGAGGTTCAAAACCCCAGCCTTGCCTGCTGCATGCAGGTTGCGAGCCAAGAGGCCCGTGGCCTCGTTATCCTTGTTCCAAGAAGAGATCTCTCCGTCAAGCTTCCAGCCTTCGCCGAGCTTCAGCGCAAACCCTGCGCCAGCAACACTCTCGTTGGGCGTAACGGCTTCGAGCCCCGACTCCGGATCATCAGTTATCTTGAGCAGCCTGCCATCCACCTTGAGGCTTCCCAATGTGTAGCTGGCTCCGCCGCCCAGCACATACTGCATCTCATACTCAGCAGGTTCGATCTTCGCAATCATTCCTGTAGTGACAAAAGGCCCGGTGGTCAGATCGAGGCTGAGACCCTCTACACCAGCATTCCCAAATACCTTCCGGCTGATCTGATACTTAGTGAAGTTCCTCGGTCTGGCCAAATCGCCTGCGAGCACCTTGGCATTGCCGCTCGGCGTGGTCACATCGAGATTGAGACCCCCATCGAAGAGGCCAACCTCACTGTCATCTTTGCCAAAAATGTCAGTTACAGCGCTGAGCCCTACATCAATGCTTACGCCCTTTTCCGGAACTATGTTCAGCTCGAGTTCGAGCTTGTTCTGGAGAACTGATGTACGATCATACGTCTTGCCATCCGGGTTCCAGGGATCCTGATAGAACCCGTCGCCGCGCAGGTCGATATCTGTGAACTGCGCCGTGTTGGTTCCAGTAAACCTGAACCTGTTCAGGTCATCCCAGATCCCTGAGATCTTCTCATCATGCTCTGCCGCCTTGCCTTCAAGCTTGGCGACGCGCTCCTCGAGCGGAGCTATGTCTTCAGTCTTTATCCTGTGATATGTTTCGGCAATATCCTTCGCGTTCTGGTCAGCCATGCCGCGGACTACAGCCAATTCCCGCTCCACCGCGTCTACGCGAAGGTTAAGAGCAGCCAGTTCCCGGCTGAACTCAGCCTGCAGAGCATCGATGGTTGCCACAACGGCGTCGACCGCTGCCAGACACTCTTCTCGAGCCGCAAAGACCGAATCATAGGTCTCCATGGCGACTTCGGCATGGAGCTCCATGAGCTTGAGATCAAAATCCTCTGCCAACTCATCAATGGCTCTTGCTCTCTCATCGGCTTCAGCCTCAACCGAATCATAGAAAGCCATCATCAGCTCGGCCCTGAGTTCATCGAGCGCGAGCTCAAATCTGGACTCCGTATCCTCAAACATGGCCATTATGTCTTCTCGTTGAGCTTGGATGGAATCATAGAAGGCCATCATGAGCTCGGCGTTCTGCTCGTCGAGAGCCAACTGCCACTCGGCCTTCAAGGCCTCGAGATCAGCCGCGTTGTCATTCTGTGCAGCGCGGATCGAATCATAGAAGGCCATCATGAGCTCGGCGTTCCGCTCGTCGAGAGCCAACTGCCACTCGGCCTCCATAGCAGCCATTTTGCGGTCTTGCTCATCTTTGGCGGCCTCTATGGAATCATAGAAAGCCAT
>DUWJ01000278.1 GCA_012842765.1 Bacillota bacterium
TGGTCGTGTTGGTGGGCATTTACGGAAACAGGGTGGGAAGACTCTTCAGCGCTTTTATGGGGCTTCACTATATATTCATAGCCATTGCGCAGAACACTGCCGTAACTCCTACTTTCGGATATGCCGTTATCAGCAGCAATGTCCTTTTGTTCATGGTAATCGGGATAATGTGGTTGTGGGATGCAGCGATCGGGAAGACCGACTACACGCTGCGAGGGCCGCATCCGTGGTGGACGTATTGGGTTCTGCCTCTGGCAGTCTTGGCGTTTTGGGGACCTGATGTCCCGTGGAGTTTCCATCTTCGGTACCTAGTGACGTCCAGTTCTGTCGGAGCGTTCTGCCTGATGACGCCTATCTACCTTTCTGTCTTGAGCTTCTGTCCTAGGTATAATCTTCCTGCGGTTCGACTCACAAGCTTTGTCGGAATACTCATGGCCATATTCAATTTCATGATAGGCTTGTCTCTTTGCATAGGCGGCAATGCAAGCCTCGGGATATACCAGGTATTCATACATCTGCCGCTGGCGGCACTGTCGACATATTCTTTCATAAGCTCGTTTCGGGCGGGTCGCGCGAGGCAACCCTGTTCGTAGCGAGGATCCAATTGATCTTCAGAATGAGCGTGGGGGAGCCCTCGAGTTAATTCGTTAAGAGGTGGAGGGAATTACGAAGTGGAGCCTTTTGCGTCTCTTGACCATGAGAGGTACATGCGGGAGGCCCTATCTGAGGCAGAAAAGGCCTTTGAGCGGGGCGACAGACCGATAGGCGCCGTTATTGTGCATGACGGTGAGATAATCGCCAGAGGTTCTAATAGGTTCTTCAGCGAGAGCAGCTATATTGCCCATGCCGAGCTTAACGCATTAGTATCAGCAGCACCCTACCTGTATGACCATGGACGAGAGTGCGTCATTTACACCACTGTTGAGCCATGCGTAATGTGTCTTGGCGCTATTATACATGCCAACATCAGGAATATTGCGTTCGGGATGCACGACAACTACATCCAAGCCCGTAAGATCATCGATGCGGTTGAATACGTAGACAGGAGAGTCCATAATTACCTCGGCGGCATACTCGAAAAGGAATGTGTGGAGCTTTACAGGCGCTACTCCGAAAGGGAAGCACAGCTAATGCTGACGGGAACGCAGAACTCCTGGTAGGTTTGAAAAGTGCTCAGAGGAGGGATAGCTATATTCGTCAGACAAATGAATATTGACAGGTGAGCGCCATGGGGGCAAAGACTCCAGATAGCGTGAATCGCGAAAACGTGCAGGAATCTGCATCATCGGCAGCCTGGGTTTTGAGTAGACTCCGATCGCGCGATACGGAGGCCGTTTCTGGCAGCCGGTTACTGCGGAGGCTCGCCCCTTGGAGGTTCGTCCTGCACACCTGCTAAGCGACTTCAAATTGGTTCTTGCGAGAGTCTTATGCGTAAGACCATGCGGCAAGGCCGTTTTACGAGAGCCCAGCGACGCATGAAATGTGAGGTTGGCTGATCTCGCTCGTGAGAAGGATTTGCTGTTCGTGACTGGTAGAGCTGAAGTCGTGTACATTCTGACTGGCCAGGGTTATTCATTGGTGTTGAGCGTTGAAACCCAAGGCCAGTTCCTGTCTGCGCTAGGCAAGTTATGATATTTGGAGGGGGATTGGCTTATCATGCGTCGAAAAGCTCGAGAGCGAGACGATTCTCTATGTGAAACGCAGTACGAGGGGTTCTTTTCAGAGTTCTATGATTTGCTGCACTCATCCTACAATGCTGATCTGCCCACATACTTGGACTTGGCTGAGGAATATGGCGATCCCATTTTAGAGCTAGGATCCGGAACCGGGAGACTGTTGATTCCTCTTGCCAGGGCTGGATACAGGGTGACCGGACTCGATTGTGCTGAAGACATGTTCGCACTCTGCAGGAAGAAGCTTGAGGCGGAAAA
>DUWJ01000279.1 GCA_012842765.1 Bacillota bacterium
CTAAATCTTCGGATATTCTTCCACAGGTATGGCGCAAATACCTTCTGAGGCCTCATGTGCCTCAAACTGCTTGAAGGATATGGCAGTAGTATGGTGAACACAACCATACGGACCTTAATCCTCGACGAAAGGAGCAGTGAACATGGCTTCGAAGAAGCTGATTATAGGGGCTGCGCTGGCATTCGCCATTATCCTGAGCGTGGCGTCGATTCCAACTTCGGGCTTTGCGGCTGGAGCCGCGGCCCCAAAGGCACTCTCCGTCCCGAAAGCAGAGCTTTCCGACATAGACGGGCACTGGGCGGAGGGAGCCATAAACGCCCTTGTAAAAATGGGAGTAATTGCCGGGTATCCTGACGGCACATTCAGGCCTGAGGAACCTGTGACAAGGGCCGAACTTTCGAAAATAGTGGCCCGGACGTTTGGATACGCCCCCACTGTTGACACGAAGTTTTCGGACATGGAAGGTCACTGGGCAGAACCCTTTGTATCCGCCCTTGACACTGCGGAAGTCGTAACAGGTTACCCCGACGGGACGTTCAGGCCCGCTCAGAACATTTCCAGGGCTGAGCTCGCGGCCATTCTAGCGCGCGTGGCCCAACTCGGAAAAGTGGGAGTTGCAGACGCCTCCTCCTGGACACCTACGTACAGGGACGTCGACTCGACACACTGGGCCTTCAGACACGTTGAGGTAGCCAGAAGGCTGGACATTATTCCAATCCACTTTGGTTTAGTATTCGAGCCCGACCGGCCCGCGACCCGTGCAGAAACCGCGCACATGGTCAAGTCTTTGGCAGAGTCCGAGTTTGCAAGGGGCACCGTCGCCCAGGTAAACAAGAGCGCTGAAACACTCAGCCTTAGAAATGCGGCCGGCAACACGCAGACGATTCAAATTGACCCCGAGACAATCGTCTATAGGAATGGAGTCGCGTCAGACCTGGAGTCTATCCGCGAAAACGACTCCGTATACGCCGTTGGGACGGGCTACGGTGCAACCAGATTCGTCATGGCAGAAGGTGCAGTCACACGCGAGGACATCACGCGAAAAGTGAGCGCCCTCACTGACGGCATCATCACGCCAGAACAGGTGGATGCCATATCCCGTGGGAAATGGGATGAGGCCCGGAACGGAATGAGCCCAGCACTGGCCCAGAGGCTCGTAGAAATGGGCTTGACCGAAGAGGAAGCCCAGGCTCTCCTCGCCGAAGAGTGGGACGCCCTGCCTGAACTGGCTCAGAGACGTCTGGCAATGGCTCTGTCCGAAGAGATTGGAGTATCACCTGAGCTCATAGAGTCCATCATGAATCGAGATTGGAAATCCGCGCGCAGCTATGCTGAGCTCGAGGTAGCAGAGCTTCTGCTCTCAAGATTCTTGAACATGTAAAGGTGCGCCACCCGAACCTGGCTGCCAACAGACTTGTTCTCGTCGCTAGGCAGCAGGCAACATGTTTCGCCGCCGCGTTGGAACAAACAGCGCGGCGGCGGCGTCTCTTCAGAGTGAAAGCAGGTTGTGTATGAATACGCTGGTTTCAGGATATGGCCTTCTCATCTTGAAGGAATCAAAAGTAAGAGACAAGAAGATTGACATCCGAAACTGAGGCAATAACTAGTATTGGAGGGTGCTGTAATGCTTCGCCTACGACACAACGTCATCTGGATACTGGCATCGGCAGTCCTGTTAATCGGAATTGCGTCGACTTTTCTACGGCCCACGGCGATTGGCGCTCAGAAGGGAGCCGATAACTCCATGGAACTAACCATATACAATTCAGACCTCGCGCTCGTAAAAGAGACGAGGTGCCTCGAGATCCCAGAGGGCCTTTCCACGGTGTTGTTTCCTAATATATCGGCCCGGATAAACCCGGCCACTGTAAGTTTCGTCTCTCTCACATCTCCAGAGGAAGTCAGAGTGCGCGAGCAGAACTACGAATATGATCTTGTTGAAGACACAAAACTCATGCAGAGATTCGTCGGTGAGAAGATTCAAGTTACCACGAAAGGCGGGCGCGCCTACACAGGATATTTGCTGAGCGGGGCAAAAGGATCCGCCCCTTCCAACATCATCATGTCGGAAGGTCCAAACGGCACAGGCCAAGTCTACACCGTGCAACTAAGCGATGTTCAGTCAGTAGAGTATCCCAGCCTTCCGGAAGGCCTGATTACTCGTCCCACCCTGGCGTGGCTGGTGTCTAACAACTCCACAACCCGAAACCATGACTGCTTGGTAACGTACCTCACTGGTGGACTTTCTTGGGCAGCAGACTACGTGGCTATCATCGGACCAAACGACGATAATCTGGACCTTCGCGGTTGGGTCACTGTGACTAACGAATCCGGAGCCACATTTAAGGATGCAAAGCTCAAACTCGTGGCCGGAGACGTGCACCAGGTGCAAGAGGAGATGTACGACGTAGTAAGGGCAACAGCAAAAGTCCTTGACGCTGGAACGGGGCCTACATTTGAGGAGAAGCCGTTCTTCGAGTATCACCTTTACACTCTTCAGTTTCCAACAACACTAAAGGAAAACCAGATCAAACAGATAGAGCTTCTGGCAGCAAGCTCGATTCCGGCTAGAAAATTGCTGGTATACGACGGTGCAAGGCAAGGAACAAAGGTCACCACGATGCTGGAATTTTGGAACAAAACAGAAAACAACCTCGGGATGCCCCTTC
Source organism: Bacillota bacterium (assembly GCA_012842765.1). Taxonomy (GTDB): domain Bacteria; phylum Bacillota; class DTU025; order DTU025; family DTU025; genus UBA10085. The sequence continues at coordinate 2,670 of DUWJ01000279.1, forward strand.
CAAAGGGCGTGATAAGGGTCAGCAAGATGGATACCGACGGTAGCCTGGAATTCATCGGCGAAGACAGGATCGACCACACTCCAAAGGACGAGAAAGTCAGAATCGAACTGGGATCAGCCTTCGACGTCGTGGGAGAGCGCTCTGTAATGGGCACAAAGAGGCTTTCTGACAGAGTCAACGAGCAGACATTCAAAATCGAAGTGCGCAACCACAAGGAGGAGCCAGTGGAAGTCACTGTTCTCGAACACATGATGGGCTGGGCCCAGTGGGAGATTGTCAGCTCCAGCACCAAGTGGAACAAAGTAGACGCCAACACGATCGAGTTCCCCACAAAGGCGCCGGCTGGCGGATCAACCACGATAACATACACGGTAAGGTATACCTACTAGTCCAGGATCAGACCGGTTCGTAAGCTGAATTCGAGGGTCGCTTTCGGGCGATCCTCCTTGTTTTCTCTGTCGAAGCCGGCGAAAGCGAAAATCCAGTCAACTTCAATCCGCTTCCTTTGTTCACTCTCTTTTTTCTTGTGTCCTTGGCACACTTTACGTTCGCTTTATGGGTTATCATATTGATGCATGCTGATGACTCTACTGGCTAACACACCCCGATTCTTCCATATCCCGGAGAGCTGGGGCATGGAAATTTCGATATTCTATATCACATTTCGCATGCAGGAATCAGGTTGGCGGTGTTGAAAACTGAGTCAATCCTAGAGAGGAGTTCTAGGATCGTAAAGACCCTCTCGAACAGGAGGAAGATAGATGAGGCCCATCCCGGACTCTGTCCTTGAATGCAAAATGTCTCTTACCCCCGAAGCGCTGACCATCATGGAAAGCCGATATCTGTTAAGAGACAAGGAAGGGAACATAATCGAAACCCCTGAGGAAATGTGCCTCAGAGTAGCAAGAGAAGCGGCAAAGGCTGGTGCTCAATATGAGGGCACGCGTGAATCTGAACCAGAACGAGTGAAGCTCTTTTACTGGCTTCTGGTCAATCATTTGTTTTCGCCAAATTCTCCTACCTGGATGAATGCCGGCACTGAAAGCTCGCAAAATGCCGCATGCTTCGTCCTACCCGTAGAAGATTCTCTGCCCCAGATATTTGATGCAGTCCGCGGTGCCGCGCTGATACATCAATCCGGAGGCGGAACAGGATTTGACTTTTCTAATTTACGCCCTCATGGCGATGTCGTAAGATCGACCGGAGGAGTTGCCTCAGGTCCGGTCTCTTTCATGGCTGTGTTCAATGCCGCCACTGAAACCATCAAGCAAGGCGGAAAACGCCGAGGCGCAAACATAGGGATACTCCGAGTGGATCATCCCGATATCGAATCCTTCATAACGTGCAAAGTGGAGAATACCGCTCTCTCCAATTTCAATATTTCTGTAGGGATCACAGACGCCTTCATGGCCGCCGTGGAAGCCGACACCGATTACGAACTCATCAATCCCAGGACGAAGTCGGCAGTGGGAACGAAGAGGGCTCGCGACGTCCTCAACTTAATTGTGGACCACGCATGGAAGAATGGAGAGCCAGGCGTGATATTCCTAGATCGAATTGAAGAAGGCAACCCCACCCCTTCGCTAGGCCGCATCACCGCCACGAATCCCTGTGGGGAACAGCCTTTGCTGCCTTACGAGGCATGCAACCTTGGCAGCGTGAACTTGCAGAAAATGTACCGCGAGGCGCCACTGACCGATGAGGAGCTTGCTGCTGCCCTTGGCACAGGAATTCATCAACCATTGCTCACAGGCGAGTTCGGAGAGGGCTGCCGCGAGTTAATCACAGATGAGATGCGCCATGTTGACTGGAGTCTCCTTGGCACTGTGGTTCGCGCTTCAGCGGATTTTCTGGATTCTATAATAGACGTAAGCGAGTATCCCCTCCCAGAGATCGACAAGATGGTAAGGACAACCAGAAAAATCGGTCTTGGTTTCATGGGCCTCGCAGATCTTATGATCATGCTCAAAGTACCGTATGCATCGGAAAAAGCAGAACTTCTTGCCGAGCTCATTGCCAAGTTCATCACGGGTGAAGCACGGGCGATGTCGAGGCGGATGGCTGCAGAACGAGGGCCATTCCCAGCGTTTTCCGAAAGCGTATTCGCCGAAACCGGAGAGCCCCCGCTTCGTAATGCCACTGTCACTACGATTGCGCCAACGGGCACAATAAGCATGGTAGCAAACGCTTCTTCAGGGTGCGAGCCCTTGTTCGGCGTGGCATTCACCAAGAGAAACATACTAGGCGGCAAGTCTCTCACTCAAGTCAACTCGCTGTTTCTTGCCGACGCCAAACAGCGCGGCATATACTCGGACGAGCTGATGGAACGCATTGCTAACAACGGCGGTTCGCTGGCAGGGATCGATGGCATCCCCTCCGATATGGCAAAGCTATACCAAACAGCATTGGAAATCCCATGGGAGTGGCATGTGCGGATTCAGGCTGCAACACAACGAGGCATAGACAATGCGGTATCGAAGACTATTAACTTGCCCAACAACGCCACCCGCGAGGATGTTGGCGCAGCTTACCGGCTCGCCTACTCCCTCGGCTGCAAAGGCATAACAGTATATCGGACCGGGAGTCGCGAGGTAGAGGTAATCTCGTCCAAAAAGGCTGCAGTTGCTTCGAACGCTCAGCCGGAGCCCTTGACGCCTAGAGGACGCAAGCCTTTCACTGTCGATTCCACCCTCTGGGGGAAGCTTCAACCCATCGACAGGCCCGAAACACTGTGCGGCATAACGAAGAGAATCGCTACACCATCCGGAACACTCTGGGCCACGCTAAACATGTACGACGGCAAGCCATTTGAGATATTCTGCCAGATAGGCAGGGCCGGCACCGACATATATGCGTTCACTGAGAGTATCGCCAGGCTAATCTCGTTAGCTCTCCGTGCAGGGATAGACCCATCTGAAATAGTGCGCCAGCTCAGAGGCATAGGCGGTTCAGGTCAGGTGGGATTCGGTCCCAACAAAGTGCTCTCGGTACCGGACGCCATAGGTCGAATGTTGGAGCAGTGCATTCAGTCGCGGTACGCCGGCATTGAATGGGCCACGCCCCCAAGCCGCGGCGTTGCAGGGCAAACAGCTCCCGAAGACAGTTGGGAAGCAGCGGGAATCGATATCTCGCCCGATGAAGCCACGGTCCAAGGGCGGCTCCTCTTCATAGACGAGGAAGAGGATACCGCAGTTGACCATGGGGATGCTGCGGAAGACGGAGCA
>DUWJ01000280.1 GCA_012842765.1 Bacillota bacterium
GCGTCTTCTATGATCCAGGACCGGTTGCAGTTTGAAAGTAAAAGTGTCCATGCCGATCCCCCTATCCCACAACTGTAATCAAACCTTCTACAGCCTCGTCGAACGAAACCTTCTCCCCCACGCCCTGCCTGAGATAGGCATTGAACCCGTCTATTGCGGCAATCGACTCATCTATCTTCGGGTTCGATCCTGCCACATAGGCCCCGATATTTATCAAATCCTCCGCCTCTCGGTATGTGGCTAGTAGATCGCGGAACCTTCCAGCAGCCGCCCGCTGCCCAGGAGAGACAATATTGTCCATTACTCGGCTGACGCTCCGGAGCACATCGATGGCCGGGTAGTGGTTGGCGTCAGCAAGTTTGCGCGAAAGGACTATGTGTCCGTCAAGAATGCTTCGAACCGCGTCGGCAATCGGTTCAGTCAGGTCGTCACCGTCCACGAGCACCGTGTAAAGACCGGTTATCGTCCCCCGCTCGCTAGTCCCCGAGCGTTCAAGCAATTTTGGAAGCAGCGCGAAGACAGAAGGAGTATATCCTTTGGTCGCCGGCGGCTCGCCAATGGCCAGCCCAACCTCGCGCTGGGCCATGGCAAAACGGGTTACCGAATCCATCATGAACATCACATTGAGCCCCTGGTCACGGAAGTATTCGGCGATCGCGGTAGCCACCATGGCTCCCTTTATTCTGACCAGCGCTGGAGTGTCCGAAGTCGCCACAACCACCACAGACCTGGCCAATCCTTCTTCCCCGAGGTCTCCTTCTATAAACTCGAGGACCTCGCGTCCGCGCTCTCCCACCAGCGCAATCACGTTTACATCGGCCCTTGTATTCCTGGCGATCATGCCCAACAGAGTACTCTTGCCCACCCCGCTCCCTGCGAAGATTCCCACACGCTGCCCGCAGCCGCACGTGAGCAATCCGTCTATAGCTCGAACCCCGAGGGGCAGCGGCTTCGAAATCCTCGGCCTCAAAAGGGGATTCGGTGGGGAACTCGACACAGGGTATTCAGACACAGTGTGGATCGGCCCCAATCCGTCCATGGGCCTCCCAAGCCCGTCCAGAACCCTCCCTAGAAGCTCATCACCCACGCGCACAGTCAGGAAATTGCCCCCCGCCACGACCTCGCTTCCCGGCTCAATTCCAGCCATCTCTCCCAGCGGCATCAAGAGAAGCTTGTTCTCACGGAACCCCACCACCTCAGCCGTCACAGGCAAAGTGGCGTTTCGAGGGTATATGGAGCAAATCTCTCCGACCTGCGCATGGGGCCCGTCTGATTCGATCACAAGGCCAATAACCTGTGCCACTCTTCCACGCTGCTTGATAGTGTCAAGGCCTTTAAGCTTTGCATGGTATCTACTAAAATCTATATCCCTGGCCAGATCGGACGCAATGTGATCAGCGCACATGTCCTGCTTCCTCCAAGAAGGATCGCTCCACCTCGCGGAGCTGCTCATCTATTCTGGCATCCACCGACCCAACTTCCATTTCAATCACACAGCCACCACGCTCGATCCTGGCGTCTTCAACAATCTCCAGGCTGCGAAGATCGGGGGAAAGTCCGATCAACTCGTTATGTGCCCGGGCAACCACCTCAAGATCAGCAGGTGAAACCCTCATAACCACTGTCCTGGCCCCTTCAGTTCTTCGCACCGCCTCACGGACCATGCAAAGAACAGCTTCCGGATCCTCATCTATCGTTTTGCGGACAAGCTTCTCAGCCACTGCCACAGCGAGCTTCGCCACCTCGCACTCGCATCCGCTCACCAAGGCGTCGGCCGCCGCTACTATTGAATCGGCAACAGAATCTATCGTGTTCAGAGCCTCAGCATAGGCCTCCCGGACCTGGGCAAGGCCCGCAGCCTGCCCCAACTCGTATCCTTCCTTCTCAGCCCGCTTTGCAATACTCTCCGCTTCAGCCTTGGCATCCTTAAGAATCAGGTCCGCCTCCCGCCGAGATCTGGCGATGATCTCTTTGGCCCGGGCCTCAGCCTGCTCTATCGCAGCCTCTCCGTCCGCCTCGGGCACGAATTCTTCCTCATCCGAGGCGACAAAGGATAGTTCAGGCCTGTCAGTTGGCACGCAAAATGCGGGAGAAGCGACAAGAACGTCGTCTATGAGTGTCCGCTTTATCACCTTAGACAATCACTTCGTCCCCCTTCTCGCGTATGGCGACGATCTGCCCGGCCTCTTCCATCTTTCTTATGACTGCGACAATCTTCATCTGCGCCTCCTCAACTTGGCGGAGCCTTACAGGACCGAGATACTCCAACTCCTCTTGGAGCATTGTTGCTGCCCTTTCCGACATGTTCCGCATGATCTTGTCCTTCACCTCATCCGAAGCAGCTTTCAAAGCCAAAGCAAGGTCCTTGGAGTCTATCTCCCTGATGATCATCTGCACGTAGCGGTCTTCCATGAACACGATGTCCTCGAAGACGAACATGAGATTCTTGATCTCTTCAGCAATCTCCGGGTTCTCTTCCTCGAGCCTTTCGAGAATGACCTTTTCAGTGGAGCGGTCAACGTTCTGCAAAACCTCCACCAGCGACTTGACGCCGCC
>DUWJ01000281.1 GCA_012842765.1 Bacillota bacterium
ATGTTAGCGCGACTATTGCCGCCAATTAAACCACGACACTCATTGCCAAGCAACTCTTCTCAATTGCGTAGGCCAACCTGAACAGCAGCATCTTGCAGTACCCGGGCGGATTTCTCAAAGTTCTCACATTCATCCTCTGTGAGGGGGATGTGGAGGAAACGGTCGACACCCGAGCGATTAATCACCGCGGGCAATGAAAGACATATGTCGCGGGCGCCGCAGAATCCATCTATGAGGCAAGAGACAGTCATAACAGCACTCTCATCGCGGAGTATGGCGCGGGTGACTGCGGTGAGGGCCAAGGCTATTGCATAGTACGTGGCGCCTTTTCGCTCTATAACTACATATGCTGCATCGCGCACTTCCTCAAAGATTCGGGTTCTGATGGAGCTGTCGCATGCCCTCCCGCACACAGGGCAATACTCGTCCAGACGCAAGCCTGCAATGTTTGCGGTGCTCCAAAGAGGCACTTCTGAGTCTCCGTGCTCGCCGATGATGTATGCATGAACATTTCCAGGCGCGACCTTGCAATGCTCGCCGATGAGTTGCCTCAACCTGGCGCTGTCAAGAAGGGTGCCAGAACCTATGACTCGACTAGCAGGAAACCCCGACATCACGATCGCGGCATACGCCATGAGATCGACTGGGTTGGTGACGACGAGCATTATCGAATCCGGACTGGCGGCAGCAGCCTTGGGCACTATGTCCCGGAAAACCTCCACGTTGCGTTTGGCGAGGTCGAGCCTGGTCTCTCCCGGTTTCTGCGCCGCCCCGGCAGTTATCACCACAATGTCCGAATTGGAGGTGGCCTCCCAGTCTCCGCTCCTTATGCGGACAGGAGGCGCAAAAGGAGCGCCATGCGAAAGGTCCATGGCTTCGCCCTCCGCCCGCTGGACGCAGGCGTCCAGCAGGACTATCTCTGACGCTGCCCCGCTAAGCATCAAAGTATATGCATAAGTCGACCCTACAAGGCCAGCGCCGATCACAGAGACTTTATTCCGCCGCCTAGTGTGGATAAGGTGTTTCATTGCGAACTCGCTCCTTCGATGTGCTCATGAATATGCTCCCCAGAGAAGCGAGTAAGCAAACGCCCTCCCCGCCTGAAGTGGAAAGGGCGTCTTGTCAACAACTTATGCAGCCTCTCAACTCAGTTAATCGGCGGCTACTTGTGCTTCTGCATTACAATGGGCCTCTCCATAATGCAGTGGGCGCCTCGCTTTGCTATTGGAAAGTCAATCGGCCCCGCATCAGCGTATCCATCCATCTTCGCCGTCACTTTGTACATATCGCACTTAACTTTGACCGGAGTAAACCAATATCCATTTTCGTCAGTATCACAGTTCAAGCTGTAATCGGGGTTGGAAGCTGATGTGAGTGTTACTATCGCGCCACAAACAGGAATCTGAATGACCTGCCCCTCGCTGCCCTCTGCGCACTCAACGACACGACCACTGGCAGTTGCCCACCCTCCGAAGTACAGAGTGCATCCGGTCAAGCATGTGCACATCAGAACAATAGCTGCACCGAGCAAAGCACGCTTCATCTGCCATTCCTCCATTTAGGGCCTATGCGCAAGATTTCGTCATAAGCAACAATTATCCTGCAGATCTTGGACCCAAGCGAGCTAAGACAACCCGGCTTTTTCAGACCAAGCCCATCTACACTCTTTCGAATTCCGCAGTGAAGTGGCGCAGCACCGGAGCCTCATACGTAATTCGCAGTCCCCGGATGGAGCTCCGCCTCTCAAGGATGCCCTCGAAGGCCCTTGCCACTTGGAGCATGTGCCTGTCAGTGTAGACTCGTCGCGGAATAGCCAGCCTGACCAGTTCCAGCTCTGGATAGATAGTCTCGCCAGTGGCCGGATCAGTCCGGGCGAAGGCGCATGCGCCGAGCTCCACACCACGAACCCCGCCCTCGATGTACAGTTCCACCGTCATCGCCTGGGCCGGAAACTCAGATTGCGGAATATGGGGCAACACGGCTTTGGCATCAACATATACGCCATGTCCGCCTGCGGGCGTTATCACCGGCACTCCTCTCTCCAGTAAAAGGTCGGCGAGGTAGGCGACTTGACCGATGCGGTCCTCAAGGTAGTCGTCGTCCAACACTTCCGTAAGACCCTGCGCCATGGCCTCGAGGTCTCGTCCGGCAAGGCCGCCGTATGTCAAATAGCCTTCGAAGGGTATTTCCCATTCGAGGGCCTTATGATAGATGTCGGAGTCACGCACGGCGGCAAACCCTCCGATATTGACCAGCGCATCTTTCTTTGCGCTCATTATACAGCCGTCTCCGTAGGAGAACATCTCCTGGGCGATCTCGAGCAAACTCTTATTCTCATATCCGGGTTCGCGATTCTTGATAAACCACGAGTTTTCGGCAAACCTGGCACAATCAAAAAATAGCGGCACATTGTGTTTGTGCGCTATCTCACTGGCCGCCTTTATGTTCTCCATGGATACGGGTTGCCCGCCATTGCTATTGCACGTTACCGTCATGAGCACGAACGGAACCTTCTCGGATCCGCGCTTATCAAGCTCCCTCTCGAGGGCCTCAATATCAATGTTGCCTTTGAACGGTTCGGTGCTTTCGACCTCATACCCCTCCTTCTTCAAGAGATTGACCGGTTCTGCGCCTCGGAGGAGAATGTGACCCATGGTGGTGTCAAAGTGCATATTTCCGAGGACCGCATCCCCATCTTTCACAAGTGCCGTCATGATCACGTGTTCAGCGCCCCGCCCCTGGTGAGCCGGGATCACGTATTCGTAGCCCGTGATGTTCCGCACTACGTCCCGGAAGCGGTAGAAACTCTTGCTGCCAGCGTAGGCTTCATCCCCACACATGAGGGCAGCCCATTGAGTGTCGCTCATTGCTGGCGTTCCACTGTCGGTGAGAAGGTCGATGTATACATCTTCGGCTCTGAGGTTGAAGACGTTGTACCCAGCACCCTCGATTTTCCCGATTCTTTCCTCCCTCGTGGTCATCTTGATAGGTTCAACCATCTTGACTCGATACGGTTCTGCATACTCGTCACGCGGTCGCATGGCAAATCACCTCACAGTTAGGAGATATTCGCCATTGTATACTCCCATCCTTCAAAAACCCGTTTCCCTTTTGGAGAAGCCCGGAGATTACGCCAAGTCTAGGCTGCCCCATTGCCTGTCACACCTACAAATGTCATGGATATGTTGAGGCAAGTCAAACGGCAGAAGAAAATCGAGAGTGCGCGTGCGTCCTCACAGCCACAAATGGGCGGCCCTAAAACCTGACCTTCAGCTCTCCCTGAATGAAACAGTCTAAATCATGGGGGGCCATCTCCGGCCCCTTCCACGCCCGCGTTGCATTTGCCCCTATCGCCGCCTCCATCCAAGGCTTGGACGCGTACCGTAGCCAAACTCTAACCTTTAAAGCGTCCTTAACACTCTCCGGTTCAGCGTCCCCCACCCCGAATGCGCGCGAATCGTATGCTGTTGCATTCAAGCCCCCAATGAATAATCCTGCCGCGATGGGGCGGGACAACGAAAGTGAAACCTCAAGGTCACGTTTTTCGTAACCCGCAGTATCCCTGACTGATCTGCTCCATCCGGCCTTGACAACATATTCCGTCTCTCCTATGCTCCCAGCGCCTGACATTGACAGAAGATCAAGCGCGTCACGAAAGCGACCAACGTGGTCTATGACAACGGAATGGATTGCCCTAGTGCCAACATCAACAGTGCCCGGCCCCATCTTTACAGGAAAAGCCGACTCAATAGACGCAACGTGCTTTGTTTTCATGTAGTTCGGCGCCGGTTCCTCATCTGATTCCCAGTGCAATACTGTGTATTTCCCTTCGATGAGCTGGCCCCGCCCGGAAACGAGGGTCACCTGAGATTCAGCCGAGCGTTCCACATTCTGAACGGGCGCCGAGCCATCCATGTTGTCGGCAGCTAACGTCCCGGTGACTGCAAAACGCATCGCATGCCCTGCTGAGCTTCGCAGCACATCGCCTGACCACGAAATCGACGTTTCCGCATTGCCCCCTTTGCTACCTGAAACCGCCGGATTAAGCGAGACAAACTCATCGCTGGCATATTTGCCCGACAGAGACAACACTCCGCCGCAAGCAGGCACTCTGGCGCCTGCAAGCGCAGTATAGCCCGACTCACCTACCGGGTTGTTCCTGGATCCGACAAGCTCTCCTGTGATATCGGCATTCCCTAGAGCAGCCCAGATTCGCGCTCCGACCAGATCAACATCGAAGCCGTCCCGTTCGCCCGAAAGACCGCGCAACGACAGGCCAATCTTTCTACCAAAGCTGGCTTCTGCAGAGCCTCCACTTACTTGGTATGAGTTAACAGTAAAGCCCGAGCTCACGGCATTCGTTCCGCAGAATCCTGTTACGGTGCCAGAAACGCCTCCCGCACTGCCCCATACACTTCCGACCCCTCCATGCAAGGACCTGCCCGCCAAGTAAAGCCCTGACATGGTGGGAATATAGACATCTCCCAGCTGTAGGGAGGCCGTTGGCGCTTGCAATGAAACGCTCCACCTTTCCGTCCATTCACCCAAAGGTCCCAACATCAGCGCCTCACCTGGAATTCCCCAGTTAGCCGCCAACACCTTGGCCTGCACTCCTACCCTCAATGGACCCGTGGTGCCAAAGATATACAGACTTGTGGAGTTATCGATCCTGAGCGCATTCTGCCAATAGACCTTAAACGCCGAACTTCCTCCATATTTCCATTGTCCCTCGTGCGCTCTAGCTTCACCCGATAATAGAAAAAAAGACAGCACAATGGCGACAGAAATGCAAACAGCCACTAAAACACGGGATTTTGCGGAGTATCGGGGTTCTTCCATGAGCAAGCCCCCCACCCTTCACTTGACGTCGACAACTGTATCAAGCAGTTGCCGACATCGCCGTCATTTGATGGTATTACTTACGTCATGGTCCCATATTTTCCTGCATCTGCTAACAAATCACCCGGGTGACCCCCATTGCATCCCCTGACCCAACAAGAAGCAGGGGGCTTCGACATGTTCGAATCCCCCTGCAATCATCGGTGCTGTCAGGCTCTGCCGCCAGTGGGCAACAGCTGACAAACGACCATTCCATTTGAGAACAAGCGCGAGGCGCTTCCCTAAAAAGAATACCCCACCGTGAATCCGACCTCAGTCCCTGCCACTCCGCCAGTAAGGCCCATAGAAGCGTCAACTCCCAGGAAAAGCGGGTCTGAGAGAGCCATCCGCGCTCCTACATTGGCCACGAGTCCGCCACCTGAGGCGTCTAGCCTTTGCCTGAACACGAGACCCCCATGGAGTCCAAGACCTGTCACCCCGATCTTCTCAGCAAAAACCCCCGCCGAAAGAGCCTGTGAGGTGTAAACATGATCCCCGATGAGCCTGCCCTCGAAGACCGGGCCTGCCACTACAGAGCTCCTGTAAAGGGCCATCTTGTACCTTGCCGCCACATCATACCCTCCAGGAAGCACCGTGTAGGACCCTTCAACAGACGAACCCCGGCCCAGATCGTACCTGCCTCCAAGCGTGAAGTTGAGTTGCCCGTCACGGGATATATAGCCTGCAGAGAGGTGTGTCGCAGAGGCCAGTCCACTCGCAATAACAAGAGTAAAAGCCAGGATAATCGGCACCGCATACTTTTTCATGATGTCTCCCCCTTTGCTGTTCGTATGCCAGCGGCCCACATTGTTGCCGCCTCCGTGCTTCTGTTAACAAGCAATCCCATTAACAAAGTAGAGAGGGCCGCCCGCACGGGCGGCCCAGCAACTGCCTAAGAATAGCTGCTCTCGAGAGTAGCCCGTTCCTGGGCCTCTAGAAGGTGTACCCGACACCGATCGAGAAGAGAGGCTGCTTCTTGACGTACTCGATCTGGCCCTTGACCGCGATCTTGTCGGTGAGCTTGAAGTTGATTCCGCCAAGCCCGCCTACGCCCTTCTCCTGCATCCAATACATGGCCTGCCCATAGATGGTGCCCGTCTCGCCCAGAGGCTGCTCGGCAAAGATGCCCGCGCCATAGTCGACTTTGCTGGGTTCAGCAGCAGGATCGTCTGTCCCAGATTCTACGTCCTCTTTTGGGACGATGAATCCGTTGTTGAAGTTGACTCCCGCAACCGCGCCGAGCTTCAGCGCATCGAAGCTGGTCAGTGCATACTTGCCGTAAACGCCCCCAAAATACGTGGGCTCCTC
>DUWJ01000282.1 GCA_012842765.1 Bacillota bacterium
CTTGTGGTCATTTCGAAGGTCGCGCACTTAAGCACAACATGGTGTAGAATCTAAGAGGCAGGCCTGGCCGCCAATAAAGCCCTGCCTGTCTACTGCTGTGTTACAAATGGCTTGCAACCGCACAGCACGGTTCGGAAGCAGAGCGGCGTAATCGTTTGGTAAATTCGTGTCCTTCCGCCGCAACTTCCAATGCATACAGACGTTCCCTGTTAAAGTGACAAAGCTTGTAAACGATCGAAAACGGAGGCCACAAAGTGAATGGATTCAATGACTTGCGTACCTGCAATTGAGCTCAACCGCGTAAGCATGACAAAGCCCGTCCTCTTGGGCAACTCGTTGACCGAGCTTGACATCATACGTGATGTCTCGTTCTCTGTGCCCGAGGGAGAAATCCTGGCCCTCATAGGCCCCTCAGGGTCGGGGAAATCGACCCTGATGCGAATGATCAACAGAATGGAAGACCCTACTTCCGGCCAGATCTTACTTTTTGGGTCCGACATATCAGGATTAGATGTGAGGGAGCTCAGACGTCGAGTTGGAATGGTGTCGCAAACCCCTGCCTTGCTGCCTGGGAAGGTGTCCGACAACATAGTGTACGGCCCCAGTCTCAGAGGCGAACCGTGCAACCCCGAAGAATACTTGGAGCTTGTAGGCCTGGAGCCAGAACTCGTGTCAAGGCCTGCTTCGTCTCTGTCTGTAGGACAACAGCAACGGATGTGTATCGCGCGGGCTCTGGCCAATCGTCCCAACATCCTGCTCCTTGATGAGCCTACGTCAGCGCTGGACCGCACTGCAGCGCGGAACATAATAGAACTCATCTGCAACCTCAACCGTCAACTGGGGCTCACAGTCATCATCGTAACCCACGTGATGGAGCACGCCCAGGCCGTAGCGACGCGCGTGGCGATGCTTGTTGGCGGTGTCCTGATAGAAGAAGGCGCAGCCGCGGATTTTTTTGAAGGCCCCAAAACTCAAATTGGCCACAGATTTCTCAAAGGAGAGCTGACAGAGGATGGACGCTAACTCGTATATTCACATTTCCAACATGGATCTACTCATTGCACTTCTCTTCATCGCTATCTCCGGAGCAATTTCCCACTGGCAGAAGCTGGAGCTTGAACGCGACATGGCTGTAGGAACCATCAGAGCCTTCGCGCAATTACTTGCTGTCGGGTTCGTACTGCAGCAACTCTTTGACGCAGCCCGTTGGTATTGGGTTGTGCTTGCCCTTGCCATTATGACTACAGTGGCAGCACACAACGGAGTAAGGCGTCAGACCGGCGCCAAGCAAGGATTGTTCACAGTGATGATGGCCGCCATCGCAACGGGAGCATCAATTACCTTGATTCTCGTAATAGGCGTAGTCCTTCGGGTAGGCCCTTGGTACATGCCGCAATACGTGATACCTATAGCTGGAATGATACTAGGTAATTGCATGAACGGAGCAGCCCTAGTTGTAAATAGACTCCACTCGGAGCTTACCCTCAGGCGAAACCAAGTCGAGGCCGCACTGGCGCTGGGCGCTCCCGCCAAACAAGCGGCATCCGAGGCAATGCGGGAATCGTTGCGGGCCGCAATGATGCCGACAATCAACTCCATGATGACTGTCGGCTTGGTGCATCTTCCAGGAATGATGACAGGACAGATGATTTCGGGCACAAGCCCGCTCGACGCAGTCCGATACCAGATCGTGGTGATGCTCATGATAGCCGCGGCAACAGCTGTAACAGCTATGACTGCGGCGTTCGGCGCCCTCGGCGTTTTCTTCACGCCTTTCCATCAGCTATCGCCAAGGCTCGAACTAGGCGAGGCATGGGACGCCTATACACATGACAAGTCCAAACACTGACACAGCCATGGCGGAAGTTAAACATCCCTCTCAACAGTGCGCACGAAGAACCTCACGGCAAGCCTAAGTCCCTGCGTTTAGAAGACGCTGATCTCGTAGTTCCCACACTTCGTTTCCTTGCAGCCTCAATGGCTGCATGCTCTTTCCAGAGCCCTACGAGGCCTCGAAGACTATCTACCCCGCCGGGCTCTGGAAAAAGCACAGGGCCCAGAGCGAATCCCTATTAATATGGCAAGGCCAATCAGTAAGTTATCTGCCCATATATCAACACCGTTTGGTCCTGGGTTATTGCTGCAAGGAGAGACCCGTCAGGACTCCAAGCCACAGGTAAAGACCACCAACGCCTTCCATCAACACTGATATCTGCAACCGGATCGACTTGCTCAGCGTCGAGTATCACTCCGGAACCGTCATCGGTGTAGGCCAGTATGTGGCGCCCATCCGGGCTCCACAACACATTGGCAAACCCGCCGGCAGCTCTCTTATGTTCCTTCTCCAGTTGACCCGTTTCGACGTTCCATACCACGATGCCCTCATCTGTGGCACCGGCCAGACGGGAACTGTCAGGACTCCAAGAGACATGACGCACGAAACCTGAATGCCCACAAAGTTCCTTTGTATCGAACTTTTCAGACGAAATGGTATGGATAGCCCAGACATCCTCACCCACCTGCCATGCAGCGAGTTTCCCGTCGGGGCTGGGCACACTGCTCTGCTCGCCTATGCTGACAAACCAACGATTCTCCATGGTTTTTGACTCGATATTCCACGAAGAGAAGTATTCCTCCCCGTTCCAGGTCGTCACCGACTTGCCGTCCTCGCTCCAGCCTTCCAGTCCATACACCTCAGGGTCAACAACGGTCCACTCAACTTCTCCGCTCCCTGAATCCCAGACTGTGAGCTCGTCTTCGCCAGTAATAGCCGCGATATGCTTCCCGTCAGGGCTCCAGCATACATTTTCGATCTGGTAGCCGGGCCTTCCGTGGAGCGTCAGTCTCTTCTCGCCACAGCGGGCATTCCACACGACCACAAGCCCGTCGCCTTCGCCAGTGACAATTCGCTGGCTATCAGGCGCCCAAGCCACGCTCTTCGTGCCGCCTGCATTCGCATCCATAGTGCAAAGCACTGCAAAGCGAACCCTCTCCGGAAGATCAGAAATCTCCACCCTGGAAGAGCGTCTCTGATTCGCAATCGCGAAAACAGTTAGTATACAGGCCAATGCTATGAAGACTGCAAGAAGCGCTTCGACAGACAAACCAGTCTTGCGATCCTTCTCGTTCCCCATCTTGCAACACCTCAGCTTCAGTCAAAATGGAGCCCACAGCGGAGCTTCCAAGGTAAGTTTACATGGCCCTCCGGGAAGCTGCAATCGCCCCCGTCGTCGTCATACAAAGCAGGAACAAGGTTCCGATCTCCGTGATTATCGGACTTGTCTCGATGGAGGCTGCAATTTAGACAGCAATGCCCACCACCGGCTCGAGGATTGCACCAGGGTCTTCAATATCAGACGGGTGCATCTTTTCCATACAGGTTTCTGGCAAAAGTGTATCTATCATGTGTCGGGCGCGCCTCAGGGAACCTGCTTTCACAAGCAAGAATCTGTGTATGCAAAACTTTGAGACTCGCGCCAGCTTTTCACTTACACACGTAGCCTCAGGTCATGAGCATGTGATCCTAGCCATTCCAAACCGGGATGGCATCAACTCGAGCCTCTGCCACTCAATGCAACGTTAAGCCCTCACGCTTGACGGATCGTTAACAGAATATCAACCCTTCTTTCGATATATCTGCACATTACGGCTGTACGTTTCGTTGCGCAAGTTTGCTGAAAGACGGATATCAGCAATCATCATCTCAATTCGGTCTCAGTCACCTGCTAATGGCCTATGGATGGATTCCCCTCAAAATCGCGCTCTGGCAAAGAAAGTCACCAATGTCAGTCCATTGGCGCAGACAACGCCCTGAGAGATACCACAAATATCCACTGCAGAATCGCGCCGGCGGTCAGACGCTGCCATGCCCCCTGCAAATCAGTTCCAAGGAGAAAGGCGTGCGCGGTGACAATCGAACATGATCCCGCAAAAGCGAAGGTAGCGAAGGAGTAGAATGCAAAGCCACCCCATTCAGAACTGTTTCGCAAACCGAATCCAAAGAGGAGGATCGCCAACATCGAGCACACCATTATGGCGGCGGCTATAAACTCATGAAGGGTTCCGACGACAGTAGTAACGAGAATCGAACCATCCATGGGAAACCACAGTGTCATGATTATACCTAAAACGCCCGCAAGGGCAAGGAATGCCGCTCCGCGCTGCACATACGTTGCGACCCCGTCGTTTTGAGTACAGACGGAGGCTGGCATCACAGATGCAAATCCGATCACCATCGTGTCGAGGAGGATGAACCATCGATCGAGAGCAGGTTTGGTTGCGCTGCCCTGGGCAGTCATCTCGCTTAGCGGGCGTGAAAGGTGATTATAGCCCGGGATCATCTCCGCTCCGACCACAGTGACCACCACGTACCCCGCAACCGCCACCAATCCTGCAAAGAGCAGAGCTCTGCCCATCATGATATCCGACCATCTCCCCTTGTACAGCTTCAACTGGAGCATCCGCCCACATTCTTGCCCAACGCTGACAATGTCAAACCTACGCGAGAACGGGCTGTTCTCGCACCGATTCGGGA
>DUWJ01000478.1 GCA_012842765.1 Bacillota bacterium
ATAGTATGACACCACATCCGCCAAACGCTGTATCGGCGCCTTACTTCCCTGCGCTTCTTCCACCATGCGGATAATCTGAGCAAGCGCAGTCTCCGAGCCCACCCGGGTCGCCCGCATCTTGAGCATCCCGTGGCCGTTGACGGTGCCTCCTGTTATGGCGTCGCCCGCCTGCCTGTCCACGGGGATGCTCTCGCCTGTGAGCATCGACTCGTCTATAGCAGAAAAGCCTTCGATTATCACGCCGTCTACGGGCACGCGTTCACCCGGCCTGACTATCAGGATGTCGCCGACTTCCACTTCATCCACGGGAACCTGAATTTCGGTCCCGTCAGCCTGCAGCACCGAGGCGGTCTTAGGAGACAAAGCGGCGAGTTTCCGTATGGCCTCGCTCGTCTTGCCCTTCGCCACATGCTCCAGGTTCTTTCCCAGCAGCACCAAGGTGATGACTACTGCAGCGGCCTCGTAATAGACGGGGCCTGAAACGATGAAGGTGTGGACCACGCTGAGGATGTAAGCAGCGCCCGTGCCTAAGGCTACAAGAACGTCCATGTTGGCTCCGCCATGGGCAACTGTCCTCGCGGCGCTGATATAGAAGCGGGATCCAGGCACGAACACCACTGGCGTGGCCAAGACGAAGCCCACGAAGGGGTCGATGAGAAACATCAACGCCTCTATCCCGAAAATGTCGGCTATCATCCCCACAACCAACGGAATGCTGAATGCAGCGCCTATGTAGAACAGTCGCCAGTTGTTGATCTCCTGTTGCTTTCTTTCCTCTGTGCGCCTAGCATCCTCTTCAGCATCGCGTGCTGCCTCCCTCGCACCATATCCCGCAGCCTCTATCGCCTTAAAGAGCCGATCCGGGCTCGTCTGATCAGGATCATACTGCACCCTTGCAGTCTCGGCCGCCAGATTAACGGCGGCATGTGCCACCCCGGCCTCATTTGCCAGCGCACGCTCGACTCGAGCGGCACATGCGGCACACGTCATCCCCGTTATGGCGAAGTCTACCTGGCGCAGGCCTCTTACCTTCTTATCAGGCGTGCCCCCTACATCCCCCCGCCCGGGTTGCCCTTTTTTCTTTCCACGCCTCTCCGGCCCCAACCCCGTATCCGAGCCCACGCTCTCCACCTTGCCGTGCAGTATTATATCCATTCGATCCGTTCTGCCGCCATTTGCCTTCACATCTATCACCCCCATCTGGTCTCAGTTCACAGGCGTTTTCGCCACCATGCTACATTCGTCATTACAAAGAGTCAACAGATCCTCTGCAAGAGCCTCTTCCCCAAATCAGCCCGGCATGTGGGCATTATGGCCTGCTGCCATTTCACATAGTGCATAAGGCACCGGAACTAGCTGCACTCATCAGCAATATACTGCCACTGGACGACTGGACGATCCAAAATCGAACCTGACTGAGATGATTGAGGTGATATCACGTGCTGCCTTCCAGAGAGTTTTTTAACATGGTGCAGGAAGCGTACAACGATGAAGTTGAAACCGTAGATCGCTATACAAGGATGGCACAAATCGCTCCAACCGAAGCAATTCGCCGCGGGGTACTTCAAATAAGCAGAGATGAGTTGCGGCACGCTTTCTTCTTCGATTCAGTGCTCTCGTTGATACGTCCCCCTGAGAACATATCTTGTCCAGGGGTTCGCATGCCTGCTCCGGTTGTGCCCGAGCCCGGACCTTGGAT
>DUWJ01000283.1 GCA_012842765.1 Bacillota bacterium
CTCTGCAGGCACAGCAGAGGCCTCGACCTGGATCACCGATCCCATTCCCGGGCCCCAAACGGCGAGTCCGTTGACGATGCCTATCTGCGGAGCATCGGGCACCTTCCGTTCCGGCCTTGGCGAATACTGCCCGCTTTCTACCACCCATTCCATGTCAGACCGCATCACCATTTTTCGGCCCTCAGTGATGGCGACGCCGGCGGCGAGCTGAACCATATTCACAGCGTCCCTGCCGTTCTGCGCATACTTGGTCACTATCTGAATAACACCGTCTTCCACACGCATGTTCATCTTGTCAACAGCTTGCGACGCTATGATGCCGACTTCCTCAGGGGTCAACGCCTTGAAGTATATCTCCAGGCACCGCGATCGAATGGCGGGAGGGATATCATGGGCAGGGCGAGTAGTTGCCCCAACAAGCCGAAAGTCAGCAGGCAGCCCGTTCTTGAATATGTCGTGAATGTACATGGGGATATTGCGATCATCAGGGCTGTAGTACGCTGACTCCAGGAAGACCTTCCTGTCTTCCAACACCTTAAGAAGCTTGTTCATCTGAATCGGGTGGAGTTCTCCGATCTCGTCTATGAAAAGCACACCCCCGTGAGCCTTGGTTACGGCGCCCGGCTTGGGCTGGGGTACCCCTGCTATTCCCAGAGGACCCGCACCCTGATAGATAGGGTCGTGCACGGATCCGATCAATGGATCTGCGATTCCACGGTCATCGAAACGGGCTGTATTGGCATCAATTTCAATGAAAACAGCATCGGCCCGGAAAGGCGAAAGCGGGCTCTTCTTGGCCTCCTCAAGCACAACCCGAGCAGCCGCCGTCTTGCCGACGCCGGGAGGACCGTAGAGGATCACATGTTGGGGATTGGGCCCGCATAGCGCCGCCTTTAGAGCAAGGAGCGCATCCTTCTGTCCGACCACGTCTTCAAATCTCTTGGGCCTAGTCAACTCCGTAAGCGGCCTGGTAAGGCTGAGGCTCCGCATTTCGCGCAGCTTATCCATTTCACGGCGAGAATCGCGGTCAACCGCAGTTTTCGATCCCTGCTGGACCTTGAGGAGATTCCAAAAGTAAAGACCGATCACGATTCCGAAAAAGAGGTTTATCAACCCAATCACGCCGAGGTTGCTCACCGAACATCCCTCCTGTCCACGGTGTAGCATGCCCCGGCCAACAACAACTATCCCGGCGGACGCCATGCGCCACGCCGGGATTATCAGCAACGTCTATAAAGGTCTTGTCAACTCGCGCATTCCCCAGGAAAACCGTCCCTACGCCGTCTCTTCCTTCTTGCGCGCCGGCTTCTTCTCGGCCAACACCATGGTTGGCTTGCCGTCGTCAGCCACGGTCTCCTTGGTTATGACGACCTTCTTCACATCTGTGCGAGTAGGTATGTCGTACATTATGTCAAGCATAATGTGCTCCATGATCGACCTCAATCCTCTGGCGCCTGTATTCCTCTCCATGGCCTTGCGAGCCACGGCCTCCAGCGAATCGTCGGTGAACTCGAGCTCCACGCCGTCCAACTCGAACAGCTTCCTATACTGCTTCACCAGCGCATTCCGCGGCTCAGTCAGTATCCGAACCAACGACTCCTCATCAAGGGCGTCGAGGGGAACGACCACTGGAAGCCTGCCGATGAACTCAGGGATCAGACCATACTTCAGAAGATCCTCGGGCATAACTTGACGGAGGATATCGCCGATGTTCTTGTCGACCTTTGGCTTTACCTCAGCGCCAAATCCCAAAGTCTTTCGACCGATGCGGTTCTCGATTATGCTATCGAGACCGTCAAATGCGCCGCCGCATATGAAGAGGATATTCGTCGTGTCAAGCTGGATAAACTCCTGATGTGGGTGCTTTCGACCCCCTTGAGGGGGAACGCTCGCCACTGTCCCCTCAAGTATTTTGAGGAGGGCCTGCTGGACCCCTTCACCCGACACATCCCTTGTTATGGACGGGTTCTCCGACTTTCTAGCTATCTTATCTACCTCGTCAATGTAAACAATTCCCTTTTCCGCACGCTCGATATCGTAGTCGGCGTTCTGGATCAGCTTGAGCAAAATGTTCTCGACATCCTCGCCCACATAGCCAGCCTCCGTAAGAGAAGTGGCATCTGATATGGCAAAAGGCACGTTGAGTATCTTCGCAAGGGTTTGCGCGAGCAATGTTTTGCCGCAGCCCGTGGGGCCAAGCAGCAAGATGTTGCTTTTCTGCAGCTCCACGTCGTCGACATGGGGTGCAGCGCTGATCCTCTTATAATGGTTGTACACGGCAACCGAGAGCGTCTTCTTAGCGTCATCTTGCCCTATCACGTATTCATCAAGAATGGCGCGTATTTCGTGCGGCTTTGGGATCTCGCTGAAATCGATGTCAGGACTGATTCCCGACTCTTCCTCGATGATCTCATTGCACAGCTCAATGCACTCATCGCAGATGTAAACGCCAGGACCAGCGATGAGCCTTCTTACCTGCTCCTGGGCCTTGCCACAAAAGGAGCACCTTAGCTGACCCTTATCATCACCGTACTTGAACATGATACCACCCCTCGGCTAAGCCTCTGCAGCCTTGCCCTCGAAAATGCTGTCAATGATTCCATATTCCTTAGCTTCCTGGGCTGACATGTAAAAGTCGCGATCGGTGTCGCGGTCGATCCGTTCGATTGGCTGCCCAGTGTGGCGCGAGAGAATCTCGTTGGTAATTCCTTTAATTCGCAGGATCTCCTTGGCCTGTATCTCTATGTCTGTGGCCTGACCCTGTGTGCCTCCATGAGGCTGATGAACCATTATCCTGGAATAGGGCAGTGCGTAACGCTTGCCCTTCGCGCCCGCAGCAAGGAGTACGGCTGCCGCGCTCGCCGCAAGCCCGACGCATACCGTGGAAACATCAGGCTTCACGTACTGCATTGTATCATATATCGCCAGCCCAGCAGTGACTACTCCGCCTGGGCTATTGATGTAAAGATTGATATCCTTCTCAGGATCTTCGCCCTGCAGGAAAAGCATCTGCGCTATGACAAGATTCGCCATACTGTCATCTATCGGGCCCCCAACGAAGATGATCCTGTCTTTCAGAAGCCTGGAGTAAATATCATATGCTCGCTCACCACGGCTAGTCTGTTCAACAACCATAGGTATGAGGGTCATGTCCATCACCTCTCTGGTTTCAATCCACGCCCCTCAGCGAGAGGCAAAGGTGGGGTATGCAACTCTTGCCAGGAACGTGTGCTGAGCCATCCAGCAGAGTCCAGATTATTCTGCTGCTTTAGGCCGCGAATAATACTCCATGTAACTCTATGCGTGCAACTGCCTTCGAAGACTTGGCCATATCGCCCGCATCGGAAGCGGTCCTGAAGCGCTGATCGGCTATTTCCCGATTTGCGCCTATGGCTCTGGTGACGACGTTTCTTCCGCTACGGCTTCTCCGTCCATTTCCTCATCTGAACCCGGCTCATCAGCTTCACTGGTCTGCTCTATGCCCTCGTCACGCGACTCGGTCCCAGACTCGGCCTGAGCCTTCTCAGCGTTTTCCTTCGCTTCTTCCGCTTCGCGTGCAGCACATTCCTGGCATATAGCAGACTCCGGATCCGCGTCGCATGTATTGGCTAAATATGCCAAGACTTTTTCACGCATCAGTGCTTTAGTCGTAACCCTACGCATTTCGGGATCTTCTATCGCCTTCTGCAATATCTCACGGCTTTGAGCACCCGCATAACTCATTACCTGAGCAACGGCAATGCTCACTTCGTCAGTAGTAGGGAAAAGGTTTTCCTCTTTGGCCAAAGCCTCAATTACCAATGCTTTCTTGACAGAGGCCGGCGCCAACTCGAGCATCTCCTGATACACGTCATCTTCCGATTGACCCTTTGCCTCCAGGTATTCCTCCCATTCGAGCCCCTCCTTTTCCACTGTCTCCTGCAGCTTGTCAAATGCGATATATGCCTCTTGCTCTACCAGGAGCTTGGGAGGTTCGACTTCTGAGGTCGTCACCAACGCGTCGAGCGCGCGTTCACCCAAATCCTTCTTGGCCTCATCAAGGAAATGGTGCATCATGGAATGCTTGATATCATTGCGCAGCTCTTCAAGGGTTTTCGTCTCTCCAAAATCCTTGGCAAACTCGTCATCCAACTCAGGCAGTTGCTTGACCTTGATGTCTTTTACTATTATGTTGAACGTAACATCATGGCCTGCGAGTTCCTCGATATAAAAACCTTCAGGGAGAACAGCAGTGACAGATTTGGGTTCGCCAACCGTCATGCCCTCGATCTCTTCATCTATGCCTTCCATGAGGTAACCCATACCCACGGGAACTTGCGTGTCATCAACTGAGATCTCTTCCAAACGCTCCCCATCAACCATGGCTTCGATTGAGACGGTCACAAGGTCCCCGGCTTGAGCTGTGGTACGCTCTGTAGAAACAAATTCGCCTCGCTGATCACGCAGATTCTCAAGCACGCGGTCGATATCGGCTTCAGTCACCTCGCGCTTCTCCCGGTCGAGCTTAATAGACTTGTAATCTCCCAGCTTTACCTCGGGCTTCACCGTCATTCTCGCCTTGAACGTTAACGGCTCGCCTGAATCGAGGTCAGCATCGTCAAGGCCCTCAAATGCCGGATCCTCCAGAGGAATCAGATTTGTCTCCTCGAGAGCAGCCTCATAGGCTTTCGGCACGAAATCACGGATAGCTTCATCGTATATGATCTCTCTGCCAACGTAGTTCTCCAATATTAGGCGGGGCGCTTTACCCTTCCGGAAACCCGGGACCGTATATCGTTGCCCCAGTCTGCGGACCGCGCTTCCAAGCGCGCGACGAACCTCGTCTTCGCTTACGGTTATCTCCAGAGTCACTAATCCTTGATCATTATCGACTACACTGGCTTTATACATGAGTACACCTCGCTGTCCCGAGCATCCTTCGGGTAACCTATTCGACGATGCGTAAGTTGATTCCTTTGAAAACTTTAATTCACAATAGTATGCCCCGGCGAGCGGCTGTTCAAGCCACCACCGGGGCATCAATGCCAATCCCCGATATGCACCGGTTACACTCTGGCAAACAAAAATGGCGCGCCCGGCAGGGCTCGAACCTGCGGCCTATGGATTCGAAGTCCATCGCTCTGTCCAACTGAGCTACGGGCGCCCGCTTCATGCCCGCGACAAAGTATAGCATAACCCAAAGCGCATGTAAAGCAATAGACCCTGGATATCCCAGGGCCTCACAATCGAATTGATGGGGTGGATGATGGGACTTGAACCCACGACCCTCAGAGCCACAATCTGATGCTCTAGCCAACTGAGCTACATCCACCACGTTGCTTAAGAATTTTATCATAGGCGTACCCCATGGTCAAGGGTCCCGCACGACTTTGTTACGCGTTTTGCCAAACGCAATTCTGTGCCAAGCACAGTCCTATGACCACAATTGCTTCGCTAGAGCGAACTTCCGTGTTCAATGTCACTTCTTATGAGGCAACAAGTGACTCCCAAAAAGCCTTCAGCTTTGCTCCAGACTGTAAGCGGCTTGCCAAGTCTCAAACACAACACAGTCAATAGCGCTTGATACGGGGCCGATCCACAACTACATCTAGGTGTATGGGCGAGGCATTCCTTCCTCCATAAAACCTATTGTCGCCGATTCCAAAATGGCATGTGCCTGCAATGCACTCGTCAGCTCCGATGTAACCCGTTGGAGTGATGTTTGACAGTCCTATTCCCAGCTCAACCACGCGTCGACTGGATCGGGGTAATGTCCAGAGCAGATTCCTGAGGCGTTCGGCAAACATGCCCTCTTCCACTATAAATCGAACAGGCGCATCTAGCTCTTCCAAGGCATCCAACAGTTTGCCGTCGTACACGAGCGCCCCAATTGTCACATCAGCTACTATAACGCCGTTGGCTGAAGTCTCTTCCAAAACAGTTGGCGCCAGGCAAAGTCGCATCTATATCAGTCCCCCTGGCGCCTCAACGTTTAGCCTGTCTCCGCTTGCATACAATGTGTATTCCATAGCTATTCGATCAGTTTCGAGAAGC
>DUWJ01000284.1 GCA_012842765.1 Bacillota bacterium
CTCGATAGGCTCTTTGCCTACATCGATTCTGACGCGCCTCCAAGCATCTCAGCCAAAGTGAATGAATCTATTGGAAGGCAATGGACGAGGGTTCAGGAGGTTCTCATCGAGCTGCCGCCAAAGGCATTTTCTTCGCTGGGCGTGAAAGCTCTGATCGAACGTGGGCCATCTGACGAAATCGCAAGGCGTGCCGCGAAGTGCATAGAGCGGGGCATGATAGAGACGGCCGCGTGCATTGCCACTGTTCTCTCCTCGTCGGAAAACGCCTGCATTGAGCGGGCAATTCTGGAAGCTCGTTTGTTGATGGCGGCAGGCCGCCCAAAGCGGGCTATGGCTCGGTTAAGCCCTTATTGCGGGCCCGGAGAGGCGGGAACAATGATTTCAGAATGGATGGTGGCTGCTGCCATGGCAGCGGGGGAGCCACGACGCGCATTCCTGGCGATGCCGGTCCGTGAACCCGATGTCACACAGGCTTCGCACGCGGTAGGCGACATGATCGACGCATGTTCAGTCGAGGATCTAGCGGAATGCATCTTTGACGTGGCACGCCGAGGAGATCTTGCGGGATGGGAGCTGATCGGCGCGGCGGCAGAAGAGGCGTGGGAAAGGGCCGTCCAGGATGATGCAGATGTTGCTCTGGGGTTGGCTGGCGCCCGATCGGAAATCGAAGGCTTTCTTGATGGAATCGAAAGTGTCCTTTGGGATCTGGAGTCATGTCCAGATGATGCATCCCGCGGGTTAATCCAGAAAGAACTGAGTTCTTTAGTTGCCCGTGCCAATGAGGTTGTTCGGACAATCGGAGAGGCGTATCATCTTGCTGAAAGGCCTGCGGGTGGCTGCGGCGCCACCGGAGCCCCTGGTGAATGTGGAGGTTCCAGTTGGATGCTGACGGATGGAGATTGCTGGGACCAGATGTTGGCATCGGCCAAGGAGAGTGTTGGTCCCCATATAATGGAAAGTCTTGGCAAGTCGGCCTCAAGGCAGAGGCCTCCTGAGGAGATTAACCGCGCCGTGATGCTGGCCCACGCTGAGGGCAGACCCATATCGACCCGATGGGCGGAGGGCGAGTTTTTCATCGAAGTTGGACTCCCCATGACGGAGAAATCACCTGAGGCGTGTGAGGGTTCACTTTCTCGGCTCAGTTCCACCTGTGCCTATGGAGGCTCTCAGACAGAGAGCAGCCTTGATGCGGGTTCAATAGCGAGGATGTTAAGGTCTTCTCAACCCCGGCAGTCCGCTTGGGAACTGATTTGGGTTATAAGGGATCGGGAGCGCGCACATGCAACAGCTCTGCTCGGCCTGGTTGCTCAGATTCTGGAGGATATCTCGCACGGCCTGAACAACCTGTCGGGGCATTCGCCAGCGGCTGAAGGAGCGCAGCTGGAGAAGATCCGACAACGGCTTGAGCGCTGGGATGATGAAGTAGAAGGTTGTGTTGCCAAAGCCTTGCGCAATGTGGAAGACAAGCCTGAGCAGTCTGAGGATGGCGGTCTGTTCGGCCCGGACCGGCCGCAGGATTTGTGCTTCAGTCCAGAGTCGGCACAGGCGCTGGCGGCTGCTGACTATCTGCTTCGCTCGGCCCGCCCGAGTGTTCCAGCGCCCGAGCAGGCACAGCTTATCAGTTTCCTGATCCGGAAGGCAGTGCAGACAGAAGCCGAATGTCGGTTCGATGAAGCTCTGGCAGACTACAGGCTTCGTCCGGCGGTCCTCAGAGCGACTGAAGTAAGGGGGAAAAGACGGAGAAAAATCTCGCCCGCATTCGCAGAACGGGCTGTGAAGTTGGCGCCTGAGTGCATCCCTCCTGATCGCGTGTTGGGGGGCTTGGATCGTCTTGCTTCGAGGGTGATCGATGGCAGCCCAAAGCCTATCGCCGGGGATATGTTTCTGATGGCTTTGGCCTTCATGTGTTTCGATCCCTTGGGTGATCCCGATCGTTGCTATGCGCTCGGCAGTGTCCTTGCGCGCCTCGATGCTGCCTGTCAGGATGCTGAGAGGCGGCCCGATGTGTGTGATTGGCCCGGGCTGGGCCGCCTAGTGTGTGATGCCATAAGCCTTATGAGCGCGGCAGGTGATGAATTGTGATTGAGCCAGCGCATGTGAAGGGCGTGGACTACTTGTTGACTGAGGCGGCAAACATTGACATGGACTCCCTTGTTGACCTGTTCAATGATGCCTACAGCCAGTATTACGTTTCGACTGTGGTCACGCCTGAGCGCCTGATCAAGTTGGTTGACCGTGAGGACATATACATGCACCACTCATTTGTGGCTCTTTACGGATCCCGTCCCGTTGGAGTCGTGTTTCTTGGAGTACGGGGAGAACGGGGCTATATCTGCGGAATGGGAGTCCGCATAGCCTACCAGGGACGCGGCGTCGGCGAACTTCTCATGAGGCGAGTATTGAAAGAAGCGGAGACACTCGGTCTCAACTCGCTACAGCTGGAAGTTGTGGATCGGAACTTCAGAGCCATAGGCCTCTACACCAAGCTAGGGTTCGTGCCCATTAGGGATCTGGGAATATGGGAAAGAAATCAAATGCCTCGCAGAAAGGGCGCTGGGAGATGGAACCCAAAAGGTTTCACTTTAAACCATGTGGCTTCATTTCAGGCCCTGCCACTCGTGATGGAGTTTAACGAGATACGCCCGTGTTGGCAGAACGAGCCAACGGGTCTGGCGAAGTTCTGCAGCACATTGTCAGCGCTCGTTGCACGAGCAGACTCCGAAAAAATCGCCTACGCTCTGTATGTCGATACCGTCGAGGGGCTCTACATAGTGGATTTCGCCGCGACGCCTTCACTTGACGAAGGAACAAGGCAGAAAGCATGTGAAGTTCTTCTGGAAGCCATTGACAAACAAATGCCAAGGCCGACGGGGCGCGCACACAATATTCCCGTCCACGGGTACCAAGGACGTGTATTGCGGGGAAGGGGATTCGACATAGGGCTTAAACAGCAGGAGATGGTGTTGTGGTTAAAGTCGCGTTGACGACATTTGTCACTGTATTCCTGGCCGAGTTGGGCGACAAGACTCAGCTGGCCACCATGATGTTGGTTGCCGAAGGCAAGTCGCCTTGGGCAGTTTTTCTGGGTTCAGCATCGGCCCTTGTGGTTTCCTCGCTTGTTGGAGTGCTTGCGGGAGGATTCATAGGCAAGTATGTTCCAGCCATGTGGGTGAGGATAGGGGCCGGATCTGCCTTCATAATACTAGGCGTCCTTCTTCTCATGGGCCGATTCTGATCTCACAATACTACGAAACCAGGGGGTGTAATGTTGACGTGAAGGACCAAAACCGCATTCACAGGCTTGTCCTAGTCGTATGTTACCTTGCGATCGTTTGTATGGCTATGGTCGGTCTTTCAGGTGCTGATGCAACATTGGCGCGTGGGGCGATTGAAGTTGCTGATCAGCTCTACTCGAGGAGATCCGAGCCTGGAAACGCTGATGCCATCATTGCGGGATTGGAACAAGCCAACAAGGCTACACCGGGAGATTGCGAGATTCTGTGGCGGTTGTCACGGGCGTATTGGTTCAAGTCTACGCGGCTTCCTGAAAAGGACAAGAAGGCAAGGCTCGACTTGCTAGCTCAGGGGCGAGCCTATGCCCAAGAGGCAACAGAAGCCAATCCGAGGAATGCGAACGCGTATTACTGGCTTGCAGCTTCGATTGCGCAGGAAGGACAGATAAGGGGGATTTTGCAAAGTCTTGCCTCGGTAAAACCTACGAAGGACGCATTGGATAAGGGGTTGGAAATTGATCCGAAGCATGCAAGCTGCCATTACCTCATGGCAGAGCTGTATCTGCAGCTTCCTGGGCCTCCGCTTTCCATAGGCAATAAGCAGAAGGCTGTTGAAGAGGCGAAATTGGCAGTGAAATACGACCCAAGCGAGTCCTGCCATCATCTCATTCTTGGACGGGCCCTGATAGCGACGAAGCAATATGATGAGGCCAGAGCCGTCTTGAACAGGCTGATCGCCATGGCGCCCGATCCGGGAGATCCGGAGGGATTTCGGAAGGATCAGGATGCGGCCCGTGCAGAACTGAAATCGATCGCAGGAAAATAATCTCCTGCACAAAGAAGCATTGATCTGTCGAAGGTTGGTGACTTAGGAACGAAGATCGCGTTTTGCTCACTTGGATGTTCAAAGAATCTTGTAGATACCGAAATAATGATGGGGCTTCTTCGCGACGCCGGAATGGAGATTGTGTCAGACGAGCATCTTGCAGATGTTATCCTCGTAAACACGTGCAGCTTCATTGCTGATGCAGCCCAGGAATCCGTCGATGCTATCTTGGATTATGCAGATCTAAGGGCGGATGGGAAGTTGCAGGCTCTCCTTGTCACAGGCTGTCTGCCACAGAGATACGGCGTGGAACTGATGCGGGAGATTCCCGAGATTGATGGCATCATCGGCACCGGACAGTTCGGTCGATGCGTAGAAGCTGTTGAGGACGCCGTTGCCGGCAGACGTCCTGCTTTTCTTGAGGATCCAGGGTACCTGCAGCCGGCGGACGCTCCTCGAGTGGTGACTACGCCTGCTCATTATGCGTACCTGAAGATCGGCGAAGGGTGTGCGAACAGGTGTGCATACTGCATCATCCCGTCAATTCGGGGTGGGGTGCAGAGC
>DUWJ01000285.1 GCA_012842765.1 Bacillota bacterium
ATGACATGGGGTGACTACATATTGCGGCACATAACCCGTCTCGTAGTGATATCACGTGACTACTGGCGCTGGATGGTGATAGCGCTCGTTGCAATGATAGGCGTAACCGCCGCTAATCTAGCAGGCCCCTGGCTGATAAGGAGCCTTGTTGGAACGATTGAAGAGAACTTCGGCCATGGGACGGCAGCTGCTGGCCAAGTAGTGAACATATCCATTATGCTACTCCTCGTGTATGCCGTGAGGCCCGCACTTCGCGCCCTTCAAGTCTGGGCTACTCACGTTGCTGGGTGGGGCAGCGTGGCTGCAGCGCGAAAAGAGATCTATGAGCATCTGCAAAGACTGTCCCCGAAGTACTACTCGTCCACTCAGACAGGACAGATCATGTCCAGGGCGATCAATGATACAGCCTATTTCGAATCATTGATCGCCCATGTGATTCCGGAAACCATTGTCAGCCTCCTCACAGTCGCAGGCGTTTTCGTTGTGCTCTTCTCCATCAATCCAACGCTGGCTCTATATACCTTGGCGCCCATACCCCTTATCATACTCGGCTTCGTCGCCTACAACCGATACGTCCGCCCCCTATTTCGTCACG
Organism: Bacillota bacterium; assembly: GCA_012842765.1. Taxonomy (GTDB): domain Bacteria; phylum Bacillota; class DTU025; order DTU025; family DTU025; genus UBA10085. The sequence goes on from DUWJ01000285.1 coordinate 596, forward strand.
CCCAAGCAAAGCTGGGAGACCTCAACGCGGTTCTCCAGGACAATCTCAGCGGGATGCGGGAGATCCAAGCATTCACCCAAGAGGAACGCGAGATGGAATCTGTGGGAAAACGCATCATGGTGCATTCTTCGGCCATCACGAAAGCCGTTTCAACGAGCGCATGCTTCCACGGGGGAATCGACTTTTTCGCAGGCCTCGGAACAGTCTCAGTCGTCTTGTTCGGAGGCCTAATGGCGGTGCAAGGCCAGGTATCCATCGCTGACATCACCGGGTTTCTCCTGTATGTGGGCCTCTTTTACGAGCCCATCATGGGGCTCAACCGGCTCAATGAATCGCTTCAACAAGCCTTGGCCGCCTCCGACCGCTATTTCGAAGTCCTCGACACACAGCCCGACATAGACGATGCCCCCGACGCCGTGGAGTTTGGAAGGGTCGAAGGCTGCATAACCTACGAAAATGTCTCCTTCAACTATGACGAAACCCCGGTACTCAAGAACATAAACCTTACGATCAAACCCGGCGAGATGATTGCCCTTGTAGGCCCAACAGGCGTAGGGAAAACAACCATGGCCAACTTGATACCGAGGTTCTATGATCCCACAAGAGGACGCGTTCTGATCGATGGAGTAGATATCCGCACCGCTACAATCTCCTCTCTGCGCCGGAATGTAGGCATGGTGTTGCAGGACGTCTTCTTGTTTAACGGGACAGTAGCCGAAAACATCGCTTACGGCAGCCCCAAGGCTACCTTGGAGGAGATCATCGAAGCTTCAATAGTTGCAGGGGCTGACGAGTTCATTAGGGAGATGCCCAACGGGTATGATACCCACATAGGCGAGCGAGGCGTACGGCTCTCCGGCGGGCAGAAACAGAGGCTCGCCATAGCAAGGGCCATCCTCTACGATGCGCCTATCCTCATACTGGATGAAGCCACATCATCAGTGGATACCGAAACAGAAGCCAAGATCGCAGCTGCCCTGGATAGGCTTATGGCGGGCAGAACCACGATAGTCATCGCCCACCGCCTCTCGACCATTCGCCATGCCGACAGGATCATCGTGCTAGATGAAGGCGAAATAGTGGAAGAAGGAACCCATGAGGAGCTGATGGAGCTCGGCGGCCTTTACGCTACGTTAGTCATGGCTGACGCCAGCACAGCAGGGCTTGCGTCCTGAATGGAACAAGAGCACACAACCCCTGGCCCAAAAGTCTTCGCATGCTGCGGGAGTAGTAGATGACCCGGAACTTGCAGTAATGCGAACCAATGCAGCACATCCATAATATGTCTATAGTATGCTTTGAGGAGCTTCTCTATCGTCTGATGACACATGAATCCTACATATAGTTCTCAGTCGCGAGCACGTCTTCTGCGGTCTACAACGATATCAACTAGTAAGACGCCGCTGCGTCCAAATCGCTCGTTTGAAAACGCCTCCACGATAGCGCTACCCCTCTCCCGGTGCACATGCATCCGGGATATGCCTCAGGCAGATGGCTGCTCCCATAACCCCGAGGTACAGTATGTGCTGCCATGGAAGTCGGCACACCCAGCCTATTAGAGGCAAGCACGCTGAAGCTATCGCAGACGCCTGGGCAACTCGGCGCAAAACAAGATAGAGCACCAGCCACAGTACGCCCGCGAGCAGCACTACCACTGGTGCAGTGAGCACACATGAGCCGAAGAACGTGGCTATCGCCTTCCCTCCTGCGAATCCAAACCAGACAGGCAGGATGTGCCCGATCACCGCGGCCGCCCCGGCTGCCATCTGCCCAGTCACTCCCCCTATTGCACGGCCGGCGATTGCGGCAATCATGCCCTTGGCTATGTCGCAACAGGCTACAAGCACACCATACCCCAGCCCTAGCAGGCTTCCGACATTGGCTGCTCCGGCAGTGCCAGACCCATGTTTGCGTACGTCAATGCCTCGCACCGCTCTGCCTACGATCACGGCAGACGATATCGAACCTACGCAATAGCCAATGATGGCGGCCAATAGGAGTCGCACAGGTTACACCTCCCCAACAACGACGTCGATGCCTCCGGGGACGAGCGCCAACTCCATGTCATCAGCCTCGAACACCTCACCGTCCACATGATATGTCTCCATCCGCGAACACGAGATGTGTACCGACCGTGCCCGGAACATCTCCACCTCCGGCATGGTTACATGCGTGCCCCGGATCACCCGGGGAAAGGAGTACAAAAACTTGAGTATAGGAACGTTGTCAACAATACAGACATCAAACAGCCCGTCGTCAATCTCGGCGTCGGGGCATATGTGCATTCCGCCCCCGCAGCTTTTCCCGTTGGTCACGGCAACAAGCAAGGGAGACTTGGATATCTCGCGACCATCGGCTACAATGCGCATAGGCACTGGCCGGAAAGACCATATAACGCTCATAATTGCGAATAGGTACGTCCATATCCCCCCGAAACGCTTGAACCTCTCGGACGC
>DUWJ01000286.1 GCA_012842765.1 Bacillota bacterium
AAAGGTCCCCAAATGTCTCACGGGGCTTTACTAGGCATTGAACGCGCAACGGAAATCCTTAGACAGCTTGCAGACGGTCTTACGGATACGGTAGTGATAAAAGCAAGGCTAGGCTACTTCGACCAGCAACTGGCACTTCTGAGTGTAGGCAAAACTCTTGAGGGAGATGTTGATCGCAGAGTTGCTTGCCATAGATGGACGGGGTAGAGGCATGGCCGTGAAGGGGCGACATCCAGTTGAACGCATATTGTGCGTGTGATACGATAATCCTGCTGTCAGCTGGGAATCTCAGCTGCTTGGGGGTGTAAATTGATGCAAACATACAGGCCAGTCGTTCTTGCAATTTTGGATGGTTGGGGCTACTCGGAGAATGAATCCTATAATGCCATAGCCTTAGCCCGAACCCCGAATATCGACAAGCTAATGCAGGACTATCCCTATACTACTCTTCCCGCCCATGGGCGCGCTGTGGGACTTCCTGAGGGACAGATGGGCGGTTCCGAAGTCGGGCACCTATGCCTCGGTTCAGGAAGAATAGTCCTCCAGGACCTCAGTTACCTGGATCACAAGATAGAGACGGGCGAGTTTCAGCGAAATGAGGTCTTGCTCGGGGCGATGAAAGAGGCAGCTCGCAAAGGCAAAGCTCTTCACCTTATGGGCCTTGTGTCTCCAGGCGGGGTGCATTCTCATCAAAAGCACATATACACGCTGGTTGAGATGGCGCGTGACGTTGGCGTCAGGGATGTATATATACATGCCTTCTTGGACGGGAGAGATGTTCCGCCCGCAAGCGCCTTGGACTACCTGGATGAGCTCGATGCCAACCTTACCCGGCTTGGGCTTGGGAAAGTGGCAACGGTCAGCGGACGGTACTATGCCATGGATCGGGATAACCGTTGGGACAGGACTAAGCTTGCGTGGGACGCAATAGTCCATTCTGTGGGCCCCCGAGCTCGCGCTGCACAGGACGCTGTCAGAGCTTCATACGATTCGGGTATAACAGATGAATTCGTGATGCCCACGGTGATTGTGGATGAATCAGGTGCTCCAGTGGGGCCGGTGCGCGAAGGAGACTCAGTAATATTCTTCAACTTCCGCGGGGACAGAGCCAGGCAGCTCACGAAGGCTTTCAACTTTGAGGAGTTCAGCGAGTTTGACCGCGGAGAAAGGCCCCATGTTCATTACGTGTGCATGATGAAATACCTAAATGCCGATATCCCAGTGGCATTTTCGCCGCCGGAGCCAGTCGATGGGCTGGCAGAAACGATCTCGAAGGAGGGCAAGGCTCAGCTGCATGTGGCCGAGACAGAAAAGTTTGCCCACGTCACGTTCTTTTTTAACGGAGGCCGCGAGGAACCATTCCCCAATGAGGACAGGGTGCTCATCCCGTCTCCGAAAGTGGCAACGTACGACCTTGCGCCTGAGATGAGCGCCAGGGAGATAGCTGCCGAGGTCGTGTCGAGAATAGAGGCGGGGAAGTACGATTTTATCGTTGTCAATTTTGCCAACGGCGACATGGTTGGGCACACAGGCAAGCTCGACGCTACCATAGCAGCTGTTGAGACTGTGGATGATTGCGTTGGGCAGGTATGGAGAGCAGTAAAGGAAGCCCGGGGCGCAATGATCATCACTTCTGACCATGGGAACGCCGATCAGATGCTGGACCCCGACACAGGGCAGCCAAGCACAGCACATTCCCTCAACAAGGTCCCGTTTATTTTGGCAGGCACCAAAGCAACGCAACTTCGCGACGGTGGAACCTTTGCAGATGTGGCCCCTACGATTCTAGAGCTTATGGGGATTCAGCCGCCTGCAGCTATGACTGGAAGATCGCTCATTGCGGGATACGGAGAATAATGAAACTGAACCGTCTTGTAGCTATACGCCAAGGCTCTTGCCTGAAGGCATGTGCCGATTTGGGAGCCGGTTGGGCTTCGACGCTTGTTCATAACGTCAACTGCAGCAGGGCAGTCCGAGTAGATTATGAGTTCTCGGGCGCGGTGTTTCCGTCCGATAGTGAGGGCCATGAGTATCGCTAGAAGGGATGCATCGATATAGTCGACGGGAGGAGCGTGATTTTCGCTGTGCGACCGGAGTGGATATGCGGCTTCGGATACCACTTTGCCAGAGCTGTTTTCTGCGAGCAGCACAGCTTTCCATGGGCCCCTATCGTGACTGCCGCTTGAGACGGCTGCAACGTATATTCGCAATGGGCGTGCCATGTTGTTACAACCCCCTAACTCTTGGGCAACAAGGAGAACACATGTTCTACGACTAGATATTAACATAGAACGTATGTTCGTGTCAAGCCTACCCTAAAGTTGTGCCAATAATCCCCGGGCACCGGGGCATAAAGGAGAAGATAAGATCAGAAGTGGACAAAGAGAAATATTTAACAGGCGCAGATCCACTCGATATCCCTCTAGAGCAATTCGACGCCCCGCTTTTCAACAAGTTGCTTTGGTACGTTAAAGAGGATCCCGTTCGTTTTCACATGCCCGGGCACAAAGGTGTGGGCTATCCTCCGGAGGTTTTGGAGGCCTTCAGCGAGAACATGCTCAGCATGGATGTGACCGAGACGCGGGACCTGGATAATCTCCATCTTCCTACCGGATGTATAAAGCAGGCGCAGGATCTGGCATCGGAGGTATTCGGAGCTGACCGGACGTTTTTTTTGACTAATGGAACCACCGCAGGAATCCATGCTATGTTGATGACAAGCTGCAAGGAAGGACAGAAAGTGATCATCCCGCGTGATGCCCACTTGGCTGTGGTAGGTGGTGTGATCCTGGCTGGGCTGGCGCCTGTCTTCGTGTATCCCGACATAGATCCCGAGTGGGGAATCAGCATGGGGGTGAGGCCTGAAGCGTACGAGCAGGCTCTCACTGAGAATCCCGATGCCAAGGCTTGCCTGATCACGCGCCCCAATTACTATGGCATAGCAGGAGACCTTGCGCCGTTGGCAGAAATCTGTCATCAACGCGATATTCCATTGCTTGTTGATGAGGCTCATGGACCGCACATACGCTTTCACGAGGATCTTCCGGCTCCCGCGTTGGAGTATGGCGCAGACATGGTGGTCCAAAGCACCCATAAAACGCTCGGTTCGTTTACCGGAAGCTCCATGCTCCACATCAAGGGGCCCCGGATCCATCCCGATCGCGTTCAGCGTATGTTAGCGATACTCCAGTCCACTAGTCCGTCATACCTCCTCATGGCCTCGATTGACATCGCTGCTACAATCATGAGGTTGCGCGGGCCCCAACTTATCGATAGAGCTCTCAAGCTTTCTGATAAGGCTCGGCGGCGTCTGGATGGGATTTTGGGCATAAGGGTGTTGTGGAGACCGGGCATGGATACGCTTAGACTGACAGTCTCAATGATCCAGTTGGGATTGGCTGGATATGATCTAAAGAACCGGTTGATGGATGAGTGCAATGTCAGGATCGAACTTGCGGACCTCGAGAATATAGTCGCTTTTATAACCTATGCCGACTCTGAGGAAAATGTGGATCGCCTTGTAGATGCGCTTTTGCAGATTGCCGACGAGGCGCGCAGCGAGATGACAGGAAAGCTCGGCGTAAGAACCTCGGGAAACCAGGCAGAGTTCACCCGGCATCTGTTTGCGCCTGCGGAGAGAGCTTGTCTTCCAAGGCAGGCAACTCTTGCTCCGCACGAACTGGTCGAAGTTAAGGACGCCGTCGGCAGGGTATGCGCCGAGGTGGTTGCCCCATATCCGCCGGGGATACCGCTTCTTTATCCAGGAGAGATCATCGACGGCTTGCATCTCGATATCATAGAGGAAGCGTTGTCCCTTGGGGCGGTCTTCCGAGGCCTTTCGTTCGGCCCAGATGGGCAGCTCATCGTGACCGTGGTGAAAGATGGGAAGCGATAGTGACACAACGTGGAGTTTTTATAACCCTGGAAGGGCCTGATGGCAGCGGAAAGAGTACGCAGGCCGGTCTATTGGCGGAACGCCTTGAATCAGAAGGGTATCCGGTAACGCGCACTTTCGAGCCGGGCGGCACGTCTATAGGGAAGAGATTGCGGGAGATCATCCTGGACAATAAGTCCACAGGAATGTGCGGGGTTGCAGAGTTCCTGCTTTATGCCGCAGACCGTGCACAGGATGTGCATGAAGTAATCGAGCCGGCTCTAGAGGCGGGCAGGATAGTTGTGGCGGAGCGTTTTGTGGATTCCAGCATCGCCTACCAAGGATACGGTCTTGGCATGGATATCGATGAAGTGAAGCAGGTGAACCGGATAGCCACTCGCGGCCTGGTTCCCGATCTTACGTTGCTGCTCGACATCGATCCTGCCATCGGTGTCAGACGTGCGACCGATTGCCACGAGGCCGACAGGATCGAGCAGCGCGAGCTCGATTTTCATGTGTCAGTCCGCGAGGCTTACCTGATGATGGCCGCTGCGGAGCCGGAGCGTTTCACGATTATCGAGACTGGCGGACGATGTGTTTTGGAAGTGCACGAGGAGATATACACTGCTGTGACGAAGTTACTCGAAACGCGTGCGTGGGAGGACTGAGGGATGCACATTCCTGAAATCGTCGGTCAGGATGAGGCCCTCCGATTGCTCGATAGGGAGATGGCTTCGGGGCGCATGTCCCACGCTTATCTTCTGTGGGGGCCACGGGGAAGCGGCAAGATGGCGCTGGCAAAACGGGTTGCTCTCGCTGCAAACTGCATGAACT
>DUWJ01000287.1 GCA_012842765.1 Bacillota bacterium
ATAGCGACAGCACCACTGCCTACATCAGTGGAGGGACAATATAGGTGAGACGTGAAAGAGGACGCAAGTCCAGAAGGCGAGTATGTTCCTTCTGCGTCGACAAAGTTCAGGACATAGATTACAAGGATACAGCCAGGCTTCGGAGATACCTCAACGAGCGCGGGAAGATCATTCCGCGCCGGATCTCTGGGAACTGCGCTAAGCATCAGCGCCAAGTTACGGTCGCCATAAAGCGGGCAAGGCAGATGGCGTTGCTGCCGTATACTGCAGACTAGTCTGGTTTAGATGGAACCGTGGCTATAACGGATTGGAAAACTCTTTGGCGGCAGCAGCCCCCAAGGAGTTTTCTTGCACATACGCCCATGTGTCCTACATTGCATTGGAAGGTTGGGCGGAAGGATTTTGCCTTTGGTGTCGAGAACGAACGAGTCCATTGACCGCATGGCACTTTAACACGGGGAGGAGTCGGAATGCCATATCCGAGATACACCGATATTGCCTGTGGTGTTAAGACAATTGACTGGCTTGAGGCGGAGATACTTGGAAGCATTGCCTCGTTGTATCGTTCTCTGGCGCGCGCGGATGAAGGCCCGCGCGTGGCCGATCTGGCTAACGCCATCATCGGTTGCTATCTGCTAGGCAAAAGGTTAGGAATAAGTTATGCTGAGCTGGAACAGCAAATCTCAGCGAACATCGATGAGAACATCGAGAAGGGGCACGAAATCGAAAGGTGGTATGGGGACTTTAGCGCTTTGGCGAATCACAGGAAGGGGCGTTCCACTTGAGTCAATCACGGAATCAAAACTTGCGAGCGCTTACTGAGGGGGCTCTTCTTGCCGCACTTACAGTAGTGTTATATGTGGCTGACGTTTATACCAGAATACTCATTTACGTGGTTCCAGTGCCCATTGCGATTCTCGTAGTGAAGCATGATCTCCGCACAGGCCTCATGGCCGCAGCGGTCTCGGCTCTCGGTGTAGGGCTTATTTTGGGGCCAATAGACTCTGTGATCGTCTTTGTGCGTGTCGCAACTCTCGGTTTGACCCTCGGAGTATGCTTGGCAAAATTGCTTCCATGGCCTCGCACTATCGCCATTACCAGTGTCGCTTCGACCGTGCAGATTGCCATCGATTTTACGTTGGCTTCGGTAGTAGCCAAACTTTCTCCGACAGAGTTCCTGGGCAGCATGATGGATGAATTCGCGGCGGCTGGCGAAAGAGCTGTTGAAATCTATGAAGGCATGGGAATGGGCGAAACATCCATGATGCTCGCCAGGCAGTCCATTGAGCTCATGACCGTCGTGCTTAAGTCGTTTCTGCCTGTGATTGTGCTGTCAGCCGCAGTGTTGGGTGCGGTGATAGTGGCGGCCGTTGCTCGCTGGGTGCTTGTGCGCATGAACGAAAAAGTGGTGCCCGTCCCGCCCTTTGCCCGATGGCAGCTTGGGTGGGAGTGGATATGGGGCTTGATAGCGGGGATTCTCCTTTCGCAACTCGGGCAATGGATGGGCATTGAGCTCATATCGACTATAGGCAAGAACGTGACTATGGGGTTCGCCTTGCTCTATACTGTACAGGGAGTCGCGATTATCTGGCACTTCTTTACGAAGCGAAATATTCCGAAAGCCCTGGCCGTTATCGTGATAATCCTTATATACCTGACTCCGCCGTTCAATCTTCTTGTCCCCATAGCCGGAGTCCTCGATACATGGCTTGATTTTAGAAACTTGGCGGCGCAGTAGGGCTGTGCGCCAACGTACTTTGAAAGGGGGTAGCGGGCGGGGAACGAAATAATGCGCTTCGCCCGCGAAAAGTCGTGAAAGTAGTCCTTCTAAAAGATGTCCCGGGCTTGGGAAAGATGGACACTGCGCTAGATGTGGCTGAAGGATATGCCCGAAACTACCTGATTCCCCGGGGCCTGGCTATTCCGGCAACCTCCAAGGAGCTTAACAGAGTAAACAAGCTTCGCGAGGCTGAAAAGCGCAAGGAGGTTCGCCTTGAGGAGAAGGCCAGAGAGGATGCGCGCAAATTGAAGGCACAAGGTGTGACTATTCGGGCTAAGGCTGGCGAGACTGGAAGACTTTACGGCTCAATTACGTCAAAAGACGTTGCCGATGCAATCCATGAGTCGTTGGGGATGGAGATTGATCGCAGAAAGATCGAGCTGGCCGATTCCATCAGGGAACTTGGCACGTTCACTGCAACTGTGAGGCTTTTTCCCGGGATAAGCGCCGATGTTACGATCAATGTCATCGATGAAGGAAAATGAAGATAGTTGCCCAAGGCGTACCTTAGGGCAGAGACGAAAGGGGTTTTGCTTTCATGAAGTCGCTCGTTAAGAAATTCACCAAGATCGGCAGCAGGAACCTGGCGGATAAGCTCCAGGACGACGAGCAACTTGTGCGGCAGGTGATGGCCCTTTTCGAGATCCTTTCAGATATTTATGGGCCTGACAGGCTAGTTCTGAAGGCTGGAAAGCTTGATGCGCTGAGCCTCATGCGTTCTGCGGAACTTGACGACAGGATTTTGGCTCTGGAACGAATAGTATTTGAGGATCCCACCATTGACCGCAAGCCATCGCCTGAAGAGTACGAATCGGTCTTGGCCGATATTGAGGAAGAGATAGCGGATGTGATAGCGAGGCGGCGGGTAGAGGACAAGATTGAAAAGCAAATATCCGACCGCATGCAGCAGAGGCATGAGGATTACGTAAATGAGATAAGATTGCAGATACTGAAGGAAGACGCCGGACCCGATACTGAAGATACCCTCAGGAAGTTGGCTGAACTGGAAGAGCTCGAAAAGAGGCGACTTGCCAAGTCGGCGCTGGAAATAGTGCGTCCGACTGCCATGTCGGAGATTGTGGGGCAAGATCGCGCGGTCAGAGCCCTTCTTGCCAAGGTGGCTTCGCCATTTCCGCAGCATGTAATCTTGTATGGCCCTCCAGGAGTAGGGAAGACGACCGCCGCGCGCCTCGCCCTTGAGGAGGCCAAGAAGGTTGCCCTCACGCCGTTTGGCGAGGAATCGAGGTTCGTGGAAGTGGACGGCACGACCCTCAGATGGGATCCCAGGGAGGTCACGAACCCGCTTCTCGGTTCAGTGCATGACCCGATATACCAGGGCGCAAAGCGCGACCTGGCTGAAGGGGGAGTTCCAGAGCCCAAGCTTGGTCTCGTTACGGAGGCCCACGGCGGGGTGTTGTTCATCGACGAAATTGGGGAAATGGACCCATTGCTCTTGAACAAGTTGCTCAAGGTCATGGAGGACAAGAGGGTCAAGTTCGAGTCTTCATACTACGATCCTTCTGACCCGAATGTGCCGTCATATATCAAAAGGCTTTTTGAAGAGGGCGCGCCGGCAGACTTCGTGCTGATCGGGGCCACAACTCGTGATCCCTCAGAGCTCAGCCCGGCTCTGCGTTCACGGACTGCGGAGGTCTTCTTTGAGCCACTTACCCAGGTGGACATAGAGAATATAGTGAGCAATGCCGCTGGGAAGCTAGGGGTGGAGATGGATCCTGAGGTTCCGTCTCTTGTGAGCGACTATACCATCGAGGGAAGAAAGGCCACGAGCCTTTTGGTGGACGCCTATGGCATCGCCTTGTTCAGAGAGATGGATAATAGGCAGGACGGGAAGGCGAACGAAGCTGCATCCGGGGACGGTCCTGTCAGGATAACATTGGCCGATCTTGAGGAGACGATCCGTCTCGGACGGCTTTCGCCGTACGTCAATGTTCGCGCCTCTGATAGCGCCGAGGTGGGGAAGATCTTTGGACTCGGGGTGGCCGGATTCTTGGGCTCAGTGATAGAGTTCGAGGCCGTTGCGTTCCCGGCTCGCGAGGAGGGCAAGGGGACCATCAGATTCAACGAGACGGCAGGTAGCATGACGAAGGATTCTGTATTCAATGCAGCTTCTGTATTCAGATTTCTGACTGATAGGGACCTTGCCGATTTCGATGTCCATGTGAATGTTGTAGGCGGCGGCGATATCGATGGGCCTTCTGCCGGGACAGCGGTCCTTCTTGCAATTCTTAGTTCTGTTTATGCATGCCCGATCAGGCAGGATGTTGCGGTTACCGGCGAGCTTTCCATTCAGGGGAAGGTACGGGCGGTGGGGGGAATCTTCGAGAAGATATACGGGGCGCGACAGGCGGGCATCAAGAAAGTGATCTTGCCGGCCGAGAATGTCAAAGATGTCCCTCCCGGCATTACCGGTATCGAGGTGGTGTCGGTTTCAGATGTCGTTGACACGTTCAAGCATGTTTTTGAGGGGGACGCAATCTTTGGCGAATTGCGTAGGGAGTGAGTTACTTTGGCAACTGCGGATGTAATGGGCGTTGATCGTGTGCCACCGCAGAGCCTCGAGGCGGAGCAATCGACATTAGGTTCAATGTTGCTCGATAAAGAGGCGATTGCTACAGCTGCCGAAATCCTTGTGGCTGAGGATTTCTACAGAGACGCGCACAGAGTGATATTCGATGCCCTTATCTCCCTGTTCAACAAGGGTGAACCGGCTGACTTAATCACTGTTACAGAGGCGTTGCGCCAGCGCAATGCTTTGGAGAACGTGGGCGGGGCTTCGTACATCAGCACGCTTGCAAACACGGTCCCGACGGCCGCAAACTGTGAATACTATGCTAAGATCGTCAAGAATAAGTCCATTATGCGATCGCTGGTTACAGCAGGATCGCAGATAGCTGCTTTGGGCTACGACCAGACGAACGAGGTAGCGGAGTCGCTGGACAAGGCTGAGCAGCTCATATTCAGGATCTCGCAACGTGGGGAGACGGGCACGGTCTCTGACATGAAGACGGTGCTGATGAGCACTTTTGATCGGATCGAGCGCCTTTACACCACGAAAGGGGCAATCACCGGCCTTTCCACGGGATTTGCCGAGGTGGACAATATGCTGTCGGGGCTGCAGCCGTCCGAACTGATTGTCATCGCAGCGCGACCGTCTATGGGAAAGACGGCGCTAGCGCTGAACATAGCCGAACATGTTGGGGCCAATGAAGGAAAGCCTGTCCTCATTTTCAGTCTCGAGATGTCTAGGGAGCAGCTCGCCCAGAGGATGCTCTGTTCCCAGGCGACGGTGGATGGTCAGCGGCTCAGACGAGGCAATCTGTCGGAAGCGGATTGGCAACGTCTGTCGCATGCGATCGGCCGGCTCAGCGAGGCCCCTATATTCATCGATGATAGCCCGACGGTTACAGCAATGGACATACGTACCAGGGCGAGACGGTTAAAGGCTGAGCACGGCCTGTCGTTGATCATCGTCGACTATCTACAGCTGGTTCAGGGCCACGCGCGGGCGGAGAACCGGAACCAGGAGATTGCAGAGATTACCCGATCACTGAAGACGCTCGCACGTGAGCTGGAGGTGCCAGTGGTTTCCCTCGCGCAGCTCAGCAGGGCTGTTGAAGCGACTGCCGACAAGCGCCCGCTATTGTCACACCTCAGAGAGAGCGGTGAAATCGAGCAATCGGCAGACGTGGTTGCGTTCATCTACCGTGAAGATTACTACAAGCCCGACACGGAACGGAGGAATATCGCGGAGATAATCATCGCTAAGCAGCGCAACGGACCGACCGGTGTTGTTGAGCTGGTTTGGCAGAGAGAATACACGCGGTTTCGGAATCTGGAGCGGTTTGCCCAGGGCGAGTCGGCATAAGCCGTGGTCAGATATGCCGACCCGATCTGCCGATTCGGGAGGTCATGAAGTCCCGAATCCGTCGCGTGCCCTCGAGGATTTCCCTCTCGCCTGCGGCATAGGATATCCGGATGTACTGGTCGTCCTTGGGGCCATTTGGCGAATGGAAGGCACTCATGGACAAGACTGCTACGCCTGCGTCGTCCAGGAGGGCATCCTGGAGCTGATCTGCGTCAGCAAGACCAGCCATACGGCACGCTTCTGTGACATTGGGAAAGGCATAGAATGCCCCTAGGGGCATGTGACATCTGAAACCTGGTACACGGTTGAGCTCGGTCACGACGAGGTCCCGCCGCTTCAGGAATTTGAGGCGCATCTTCTCCGCTTCATGTTGGGGCCCTGTGAGGGCCTCTATTCCGGCGTATTGGGTGAATGTGGCTGTGCAGGAGTGCGCATTGGCCATGAAGGTGTCGAACAGGGCTGCAAGCTCCGTGTTGACGACGGCGAAACCCAGACGCCAGCCGGTCATGGCATAGGCTTTTGAAAAACCATCAACGAGGATTGTCCGCTCTGCCATGTCTGGCAGGGACGAGATGCTGACGAAGTCGCCATCGTAGACAAGTCGGGAGTATATCTCATCTGACAGGACCCACAGGTCGTGTTCGATGGCGATTTCGGCAATGCGCGCAAGATCCTCCCGTGGGAGGAGTGTGCCGGTCGGGTTGTGCGGGAAGTTCAGGATTATCATGGAAGTATTCGGGGTTACCAGGCTCGCAAGGCGATCGAGGTCCAAGCGAAAGCCCTGGTCGGTATCGATGAATGGGACTGGAATAAAGTTTGCTCCGATCATACTTACTATTGACGGGTAGGCCGGGTATGAGGGGACAGGTCCCAAGACGTCGGCGCCACTTTCTACGCAGGACATGATCGCGCAGAATATCGCAAGTTTGGTCCCGGCGGCCACGACTACTTGCTCGGGAGATACGGATATTCCCCGGGTTCTGGAAATATAGTCGGCGATGGCACTCCGGAAGGCCGGCACTCCGGACGGGGGCGAGTAGTGTGTCCTGTTAGCATGGATTGAAGAGCAAGCTGCCGTTTTTATGTTTTCAGGCGTGGTGAAATCGGGTTCACCTATGTGAAAACCTATTATGTCGTGACCGGAGGCAACCATTTCAGAAACCTTTTTCAGTACCGAAAAGGCGCGCTCGGGTTCGAGCCGCTGAGCCCTTTTTGCGTAGTCCATTCATTCATCATCTCCAACTACAGAGATTGTGGCGCGAAGCGCCCTGCACACAATGTGGACTGGAGGGTTATTCGCATGGAGAAGAGTATTCTGGTCACTGCTGCAGTGGCTGCGCTTTTCTCTTTACTCAGTATTCCCGGGTATGCGCAGGATCTCCCGCGAGGCATCGATATTGCCCGGGTGACTGCTGAGAGGAAACCTCATGTTCTGTTGGTCCATGGCTGGCTGGCTACGTCCCTGGACATGAGCGTGCTCAAATACAAGCTGGAACAGGCCGGGTTTGAATGCGAAACCATCAATTTCTCGTATCTTGGGGCGGTGAGCTCCATAGCCGACTACGCCGTGGAGCTGGCGAGAAAGGTGGAAGTCGATTGTGCGGGCAAGGCTGATGTGGCAATCGTGGCTCATAGCATGGGCGGATTGGTTACCAGATACTACTTGGATAACCTGAGGCAGACGGCCCAGGTGAGTCTGGTCATCACCATCGGAACTCCGCACCATGGGACACTGAGTGGCAAGATCGCTCCCACCGCAAGTAGATGCGCTAGAGAGATGGCTCCGGGAAGTGAGCTTCTGCGACTCCTCAATGCTCAAGAGGGGGATTGCCCGGGTGTTGAATTCCATGCGATCTGGACTCCTACGGATGGGGTGGTTATTCCGGCGGAGAATGCTATAATGTGCGGCGCGAAGAACTATCAGGTCACGGGCTTTGGAATGGCTCATATGACGATGCTTGCGAGCGATACGGTCTTTGAGATTGTCCATGCCATACTGCGGGGGCAGGATGTGGACGTATCCGGTCCTCAGCTGAGAGATCATACAGAGGCTGAAAAGCCTGTGGTTTTTCCATGGCAGTAGCATGAAATTGTGCCAGACCCTGTGGCGACGTCCAGGCTATTCTCGGTGAGTGCCTTGAAAGATCCTCTGTGTACGTGATATAATGGCGAAGCTAAAGATGTTGAGTGGGCCACTAGCTCAGGCGGTAGAGCACCGGACTTTTAATCCGGGTGTCGCGGGTTCGAGTCCCGCGTGGCTCACCATTTTTATACCCTTTTAGCTGGGAAGATGATAAGTGCCACTGGGTTTGGTTCCCAGTGGCACTCCGTTGTTCGCCCGGCATGTTTGTTGAGCCGATGGACTGAAAGAAGTCCTGTCACCCAACGAGCGGGAAGACAACCCCAAGGCAAGGGCGTCGCCGAAAGCGGCGGGGTCTGAAGGAAGCTTTAAGGGGGAACACGGAACGTAGCGAAAGCGAA
>DUWJ01000288.1 GCA_012842765.1 Bacillota bacterium
AACTATAGATCGGAGCTCTGTGCCTTCCCTTTACGAGCTGACTCCGTCAGCGATGAACATAACATTGGGCGAAGGTGAAAAGGCATCGGCTGAATTTGCTATCTACCAGGTACTTCGGGAATATGATTTCACTGAAGGTGGTGAGATTGGACACGAGCTAATAGTAGAGGGACAGCAAGAAAGGTAGTTCAGGGAAATTGCGCGGGAGTTGAGGTGATCAGGCGACGCAGCGGTATCTGCTAATAGGGGCAAACCGCGTTCTGCATGTGGTATGTCTGCGAAGAAGGCCTTTCATCAAAATGGGACGTGCCATACCTATCCTCCATATGAGCAACGCCGACAAGGCGTTAGCCTCTCCAGATCACGGTGTTCAGCTCGAGGGCTGTACCGGGTTTTGCCTAAGAAATAGCCTTGTTCCCATGCTACACCCGGGGTATGATAAGAATTGGAATGAAATGATGTAGTTCGCTTGAATGGCTCCCTCGTTTTTGAAGAGCCGAGCTGTCTGATGAGGAGGAACACCATTATGTCTGTAACAGGACTTCCGGCGTGGCGGGCTTTGGCTGAGCACCGTCTGGAGATGGAGAACATCCATATGCGCCAGCTGTTCGCATCCGACCCGGAAAGATTCGAGCGGTTTTCGATCGGGCTTGGGGATCTGCTCTTCGACTACTCCAAGAACCGCATTACAGACGAGACCATGTCTTTGCTATTCAACCTTGCCGAACAGGCCCGCCTTGCAGAGGCAATAGAGGCGATGTTCAACGGCGAGCGGATAAACACGACAGAGAATCGCCCAGCGCTTCACGTGGCCTTGCGGAATCGATCCAATCGGCCCATCCTGGTGGACGGCACGGATGTTATGCCTGAGGTAAATGCGGTGCTTTCTCAGATGCGCCGCTTTTCTGAGGCGGTGCGCAGCGGCGACTGGAAGGGCTACACCGGAAAGGCCATCACCGATGTTGTCAATATCGGGATTGGAGGATCAGATCTGGGTCCTCGCATGGTTGTGCACGCGCTAAAGCCTTACGGCCATGACCGCTTGCGCGTCCACTTTGTGTCGAATGTAGATCCCACGGACATTTCAGAAACCCTATCCGACCTTGCCCCAGAGACGACGCTCTTCCTTATCGCTTCGAAGACTTTCACTACGCAAGAGACCATGATGAACGCCAATACGGCTCGAAATTGGCTTTTGCGCCATGCCGGAGAAGATGCAGCTGTAGCCAAGCACTTCGTGGCGATCTCCACCAATCGCGACGCGGTTGAAGCGTTCGGGATCGACCATCGCAACATGTTCGTCTTCTGGGATTGGGTTGGCGGCCGTTACTCGCTCTGGTCGGCCATTGGACTTTCGATAGCTCTCTATGTGGGCATGGACGATTTCGAATCTCTGCTCGCAGGCGCGCACAAAGTAGACGAGCACTTTCGCACTGCGCCCTTGGACCGGAACATCCCGGCTATAATGGGGTTGCTCGGCATATGGTACAACAACTTTTGGGGTGCCGAGACCTGCGCTGTTCTCCCTTACGATCAGTACTTGGCTTATTTCCCCGATTACCTGCAGCAAGCGGACATGGAAAGCAACGGCAAGAGCGTGACCAGGACGGGGGGGCCGGTGGACTATCAGACTGGGCCAGTACTTTGGGGACAACCAGGAACCAACGGGCAACACGCTTTCTATCAGCTCATTCACCAGGGCACGAAGCTGGTCCCGTGCGATTTCCTGGCTGCAGCACAGAGCCATAATCCCATTGGCGACCATCACGAAGTGCTTGTAGCCAACTTCCTGGCGCAGACAGAGGCGCTCATGAAGGGCCGAACTTCCGACGAGACCCGGGCGGAGCTTGCGGCTCAAGGCTGCACTGGTCAAGAGCTGGAGTTGCTGACCGCTGCGAAGACCTTTGAAGGAAACAAGCCTACGAACACGTTCCTTTACAAGAAGCTTACTCCTGAAACCCTTGGCATGTTGATCGCTCTGTACGAGCACAAGATATTCACTCAGGGCGTTATTTGGAATGTGAACAGTTATGACCAGATGGGGGTCGAGCTAGGGAAGGAACTCGCCAGCAAGATTTTGCCCGAGCTGAAGGACGTCAGGCCCGCAGTCGGTCATGACAGCAGCACTGTCGGGCTAATCAATGCGTTCAAAAGCATGAGATAGCCGATGATGTCATCCGTTTGGCAGCCGGAGAGTTCGTAGTTCGGCGGTCAAAATGTGCATAGCTAACTATGCCTGGGGCCAGTGGTTGCTCTCCATTTTTAGCCATATATGCATGCAAGCCTGTGCGAGTTGGCGGCGAAGCATCCTTGAAAAGAAAAGCCGAGAAGAACGGAGGCGTGCCGGTGAAGTTCATGTCGAACATTATGGCCTTCATAAAGAAGTCGGAATCGAATGTGATAGCAATCAGGCCCAATGAGTACCTGTTTCTTTGTGATGAGAATGGACACGATATGGCTGCTCTGATCGCGTATTCGCCTGAAATGAAGATGGACATGCTAAGCGAGTTCAAACAAGACGCAAGTGCCCAGTATGCGTCCGGTTACAGCGCAGTGACTGGGGCGATAGTCGACAAGCTTGGCGCGGTGGGACCGGTCATGATGAGCGGGGCGAGAGCCGGCGAATTGATGCAGATTGTTGCGCCCCCCGAGATTGTGAAGGCTTTGGCGGATGGATCGGTGAAGCTGATGCAGACGCCGACTGGGGCTACAAGCAGCGTGGTAGCTGAGGGATCCTCGAGAATAGTGGGCCAGGTTAGGTTAGCGCCGGCAGATGTTGCGCCAATAGTTGCTCCTGTTGTTCTCTATCAAATTCTAAATGCCATTGCAGGTGCGCATCAACTGAGCAAGATCAACGCTCGTTTAGACAGCCTTCAAAGGGCTATAGATTCCGTAATCTTCCGTCAACAGGCGAACTCATATGCCCGACTCTATGCCGCCATCGATGCGTTGCAAGAACTGGATAGAGAGTATTGCGCTATCGGAATGTTTACGGATGACATGCGCTGGAGGCTTTCTATAGCTACGAATGATATTCAGGCTGTAAACTATGAAAGCAGCTTTATCATTGGCCGCTTTAAGCGCATGAGCGAAGATCTGATAAGATCATCCCATAAAAGGCAGGGTGCGATACAGGCGAATACAATGCTGAACGAAGAGTCGAATGTGTACATGTTGGATGCGGCCATATACGTGACTGCGGTCAAGGCGGGGCTCATGGCTGAGCAGATGTGGATAAGGCACGATCTTCAGTTTGTCCCTGAATATGTTGGGTATAGGCTTGCCGACTTGAATTGCGAGATTGAAGAGCTGAAAGAGACTGTTCCGCCAATGCGTTATATTGAGGAGCTTCAGGATCACGCGGATAGCTGTTTGCGGGAAATGCGGTCGTTACAAAGATGGACCAGCCCGCGGCTGAGTAAGGAGATACGAAGCCGCTCTGAGCAATTTGCGTCAATGCAGGAAGATGATTCTCGGCAATATACTGCTCAATCGTTGTTCATATGGGAAGACGATAAGGGCGAAATCAAAGCCTTATCCGGAGTGGAGGCGATCGATACAAAATAGACGTTACCGCTGCCACAGCGCTTTAGTTCGGCTACAGTTCGTCTGCTTCGTCGATGTTACATGCGATGCAAAACTCCGCAGTGTGATGAGGACCCTCTGACGGTTGGCTATTCGACGGGCACTGCAACCGGATCATAATTCTTTTTGCCGTATTGCATAGAAAGGCCATTGATATAATAGTGTGTGCCGCTTCCCAGCTGGACGCCATGGGCAGAATCGATGTGGCCAGAGCAAAAGGAATGCCGAATGGGATGGCGAGTTGGCTCCCGATCATCCTATTTCCAAAGATCGGGATGGATGTCTCTTGGTCAAGCCCTGCGTCTTTTGGAATATCGTAGTCCTCACGGAATGGCGGGCTACGCGAATCTGCCCAAAAACAGTGAACGAGTCTGATCGTATTAGGGAAGTCAATGCCACAAAATGTTTCATGTGAAACATTTGACCATGTATTATGCACATAGATGTCCAGAAAGCTCTGCTTTTCATGGCATAAACTCGGTCTGCTCCCGTCTGGCACCTGGGCGAGTTGTTGGCCTCAGCAAGGAGCTGAGGCCAAAGTGTGGGCAGTCCGGACGCATATGCCCTCCTAACATGAGCGTTCGGGGACGCTGCACGGTCAGAACGACCAGTCTTCCCTGGCGAAGCCCCAGCCTGTCTTATCCATCTCCTTGAGGAATCTCGCCAGATAATCTGAGAGAGCTCCTATCATCTTCTCGCCTTGCTCCCGCGTGGCGCCAGTGGGATCCCCGGTCGCTCCGGTCCTGGAGATCTGGGGTATCGTGGTCTTGATGCTCACTTCAGCCGGGCTGGCCGGCCACTCGCCCCGTGCTGCATCCATATCAACCAGGTCAGGCACGATCGCCAGCCCTGCAGCTGTTTCGGCTTTGCCGGCGTGCCCAAGGCCGTTCTCTAGGCCAAAGGTTCCCGGCGGACACAGGCGCGGCCCCGATATCCACCAAGCGTACGACACTGCCGCCTTGGCTGAAGGATACTCTCGGCCAAGGCGTCTCAAGGCGATGTCGATGGCAGAGTTGTTCCCGCCATGGCCGTTTATGAGGAGAAAACGATCGATGCCTTGGACGATACAGGACTCCAGTAATTCGAAGACTACTTGGGAGAGGGTTTCAGGACGGAGACTTAAGTTAAAGGGATACGGCATCAGCGGTCCGTTCTGCTATGGCGTATGCGGCGTAGGTGTCCATGCCCATGGGAAGATGATAGCCGTGGTTCTCGGTTGCGCCGATAACAAGAATAGCTTTGTTGAAGTAGGATGCTTCGAACCTGTGCCGGTTGAGCTTTTCCAGTCTGAATTCGTTTACCTTTGACATCTGCGCTGCCTCCTCAGTCAAGCCTGGCCATGACCATTAACTCTATCTCATCCATCAAAAGAGGACGACGCCCCCAATTTCCTGCAGTGCCGCCCCAGATGTGCTCCACGCTGAACCCTGTTATGTTCAGCATCAGCGTCAGCTCCATTGGGGTGAAGGCTTTCTCCCTTATCACGGAGGATAATATGTTTTCCGGCAGTTCGTTGCGGATGTCGTCGGCTATGAACGAGCCTATGGGATGGATTTGGCACAAGGCAATGTTGTCGAATCTTCCTGCGGCTACATCATCATCGCTGTACATGCGTATAGTCCTGAGGGCGTTGAGAGCAGTAAGAAGGAAGGGACCCTTTGGAGCCAGGGCTGAAGCGATGCCCCTCAATATGGAGATGTCGCGGTCTGCGGCGTTTTCGCCTGAGTTGAGGAGGCCGAAAGCTCCTTCGCACAAGCATATGCATGCATCGTAAGTGCGGTCCAATTTGAGCTCGGTGGCATCTTGGCGCAGCCACTTCACATCGACTCTC
This sequence comes from Bacillota bacterium, assembly GCA_012842765.1. Classification (GTDB taxonomy): domain Bacteria; phylum Bacillota; class DTU025; order DTU025; family DTU025; genus UBA10085. Next base: position 5,417 of record DUWJ01000288.1, read on the forward strand.
GCCTGTTCTGCTCTGCGGGCAGCCTCATGAAGCATTCCTTCGGATATGTCTACGCCAGTGACCTGATATCCCCGCTTGGCAAGTTCAACGCTATGCCGTCCGACACCGCAACCTACGTCGAGCACCGATGCGCCAGGCTCAAGGGCCATTATTTCTATTATGAAGTCAACCTCTCTGCAGGTGTTGCGGGTGAAAGGCTCGTCCATGTAATAGGGCGCATAGATGTCGAAGAAGCTTTTCCATTCACGGGTCGAATCGTGCTCAGGCAAAGCTATTCCTCCTCGCGTTATCTTTACCCTGTTTGTTCTGTGTGCGCAGGTCTCTTCCTGCATCGCCCTGACGATGTTGACACCGTTGTGCCAAGGGCAATCCGGGATTCCCCTGAGCTCGATGAGCACCTAGCCGAGGCAACCGGGCGTTTTGAATGGTGTATCGCCGTAGAGGTTTTATTAGAGTATGGAGTCAAGCTCGACAGAAAGTTGATCGGAACGAGAACCCTAGGGATAAGCGCGGCAAGGTTTGGTTTGATTGGGCCAGTGCCAGATGCGCCTGGGATGCTTCGTGGCCTCCGAGCTATGTGCCAGGCATAATCTCTCAGGCGTTTGCTGATGATCCGAAGTACTGTTGGCGCCTTCGGGCCGCTGTGCATCGACGGAGGAGGCCAGAGGCGGCAGCCGCCTCTGGCTCGGTTACGAGCATAGCATAACGAACTGCTCAGGCCAGCCCAAAAAGGCGACCCACTTGATAGATTATGACTGCAAGCGTCCACCCGAGCACGAGAGTATATGCCACGGCGAAAGCCGTCCATCGCCGAGAACCTGTCTCCCTGCGTATGGCCGCAATCGTGGCTGTGCACGGTATGTATGTGAGGGCCATAACCATGAATGAATAGGCCGCGAGCGGGGTCCAGCTGGCTCTGATCGCAGCGATGAGTCCCGCTTCCCCTGTTGTGCCGTAGAGGACTCCCAGGGTGCCGACGATGAGCTCCTTGGCTATCACCCCAAAGAGCAAGGCCGCTGCTGCTTGCCATTGGCCGAAGCCTGCGGGGGCAAGAATGGGAGCTATTGCCTTTCCGATTCTCCCTATCAGCGAATCCGGGCTGCCGGGATCGACGCCTGGCGGCAGATTGGACAATGCCCATACCAGGACGACTGAGAGCAGGATGACTGTGCCTGCCTTCTCCAGGAATTCCTTTCCCCTTTCCCACGTCTGAATCAGGACCCCGGATATTCTCGGCATGCGATACGGCGGCAGTTCAAGGACGAATGTGGCCTCGTCATCCGGTTCCACAAATAGGCTCAATACCTTGGCAAAGATGAAAGCTAGCACAACTCCGAGGGCGTACAAGGAGAAGACAACCAGTCCGCGGCGGCTTTCGAAGAAAGCTGTGGCGAACAGTACATACACAGGTAGACGCGCTGCGCAGGATATTAGAGGGTTAATCAATATGGATATAAGGCGGTCGCGCTTGCTGTCCAGGCTTCTGGTGGCCAGAATGCCCGTGACGTTGCATCCGAACCCGAGGATCATCGGGATGAAGGCTTTCCCGTGAAGCCCGACTGACCGCATCAGCCTGTCTGATAGCAATGCAGCCCTTGCCATGTAGCCCACGTCTTCAAGAAGTGAGATCATCAAAAAAAGCATGAATATTGGCGGTGCGAACTCCAATACGGCCCCTAGTCCCCCGACTACGCCTTCTACGAGCAAGCCAATAACGATATTGGGTGTTCCCGCCGCTTCCAGAGAACCTGCAAGCCAGGTGCCGAATGTTGCAAATAAGCCGCTGAGTGCGTCTGCAATTGGCTCGCTGAGGGTAAATGTTATCTGAAACATTAGCCATACTACGACGAAGAATATGGGATATGCGAGCCACGGATGGAGCACGAACTTGTCGATACGCTGCGTAGGAGTGATCTCGGCGTCATCTGGGCGTGAGACTATGACGGACGCGGAGATGATTGCCGCAAGTTCGTAGCGCTTTTCGGCAATCAAGTCCACAGCTTCACGACCTGCTGCCTTCTTTACGCGCGCGCAGGCCTCCTCTGCTGCGACTTCGAGTTCGGCAATTAGCTTTCCATAGGCCGTGTTGGCCTGTTCATTCGCTGAATTCCTGATTTCCTGCAAAATGTCGGCGTCTTTTTCAAGCAGCTTTATGGCCAGCCACCGCGCAGATCGTCTACGGCAGAGATCCGGGACGCCGGCAAGTGCCTGCTCGAGCAGGGCAATTTCCTTCTCCAAAATGGGGCCGTAGTCTATCCAGTATGAAGGCGTTCCGGCATCGGCGGGTTTTTCTACATCTTCGAGGCCTTCAGCCCCGGCGACCGCATTGGCAGTCTTGAGGGCGAGATCGACTAGTTCCTCGACTCCTCTTCCATGAACGGCAGCTGTGGGCACGACCCCGACTCCGAGGTGGTTCGACAGCTCATCTATGTCTATATCGAGGCCGAGCTCTTCAGCCTCGTCTATCATGTTCAGTGCCACAATGGTGGGCACGCCCATCTCCAGCATCTGAAGGGTTAGGTAGAGGTTTCTTTCGAGATTCGTAGCGTCAACGACGTTTATTGCCACGTCTGGGTGCTCGTGCATGATGAAGTTACGGGCAATTACCTCATCCAGCGCTCGCGAGCTGAAAGCGTAAGTACCCGGCAGGTCCACGACTAATGCTGAGGTTTCGCCTCTTGTCAATGTGCCCTCTTTTCGCTCTACTGTGACTCCGGGCCAATTGCCCACGTGTTGTCTTGACCCTGTCATTGCATTGAAAAGGGCTGTCTTCCCTGAGTTGGGGTTGCCCGCAATTGCTATGACAGGCCTAGAGTGTGCACTTGAATGGTTCATCTCATTGTGCCTCCGTAGATGATTCGTGTAAATAATGTATAAAGCCTAAAAGACGCATAATAGTTACCAACGCCTAACTTTTGGTCCAAAAAGAGTGCGCCCAATGGACGCCCGTGCGAGTATTTCTCTATTCAGTGCAATCTGCTTTCCTGTGTTGATGGCGCCCGCTTTCCCGCAGGCATTTATCGCCTGAGGCCGCCACCTGTCCATGTCTGTGGCGTCGACGGAACGGCCCGTGATTTTCCAGCTTGCATGCTTCCGAGCAGGGCCTGTCAGCACACGGTATGACGGATATGCCTGCCGCTTCGCCTCTTCGCAGACCGAGGCGGCAGCCGCGGGCACACACTATCAGGGGATCTCCGAAGGGCGCTGTCCCTTCTATGCAGACTTCTGTTCCAGGGGTCAAGCCCATATCCATCAACCGTCTCCTGAGTGGTCCCTCACAATCTATGCTCAGGATTGTTCCCCGATCGCCCGGATTGAGTTGGCTGAGGGATATTGCTCCGTTAGCATCGCTCATTCCGCGTCTCTCCTCTCCATGAATTCAACTAGTCCGTTCATTGTGTCTTTGCTGACTACATGCTCTATCTGGCACGCATCTTCTTCTGCTATGTGTTCGGCCACGCCTAGCACCGATACGAGAAAGGCTTTGATGGTGTGGTGGCGCCTGGACACGGCTCGAGCCTGTTCGTCCCCGGAGTCTGTGAGAAAGACTGGACCGTACTTTTCGCGCTCAATTAGGCCGCGATCGACCAAAAGCCCCATTGCCTGATTGACGCTGGCTTTCGATACGCCGAGCTTATCAGCTATATCGGTGGTACGGGCAGCACCGCTTTCGTCCGCCACTTCCAGCACGGCTTCGAGGTAATCCTCGAGCGATGGCGATATTGGCGTTGAGTTCTTCACTTCTTTCTCCCACCTTCATACTGAGGCGGCCGATCTGGATCAGCCGAAAGCTAAGTAAGGCATGACTAACTTGCCCTGATAAGAATCTATGCCATTTTTCAGGAGATGTCAAGAGCTTTCTGACGCGTATTGACATGTACGTGCCGTAGCGGGAAAATAATTATGGACATATGATCAATATGCAACAATATAATCTACCCGTCTCGACTGGCCTTTATCAACTCTATCCAGGTGTGATACGTCCTGGGACGGGAAGATAGTTGTGAAGGACTCATGTGCGTTCAGTGCAGGTTAGCCATAGTCAATTGCGTGCTCAGGATGGGTGTAGATGGGATGAGAGGGCACCTGGTTGTCTCTTTGCAAGTTGCAGTTGAGCCTGGGGCTTTCCTTTGTAGCCTTAAAACATCGCCTTGGGCGACTATATCGCACGCGGGCCCTAACCCCAAGGAACGTGAATTTCAGGATCCCGCAATATTCGATTGTAAGCGGCTTAGATTGCTGTTGCGCCGATTGAAGAAAACTTGAAAGATCTCTGATTAGGAGCTGATATTATGCCGAGGCCTCCAAAATGCAGAAGAGTCGAGTTCATGCCCGAAGTGACTGTCTTCAAGCCTGCTGGCGTTCGATTGGCGGAGATGGAAGAGGAGATCCTCCTCCTGGAAGAACTGGAGGCTCTGCGCCTCAAGGATGTTGAAGGGCTAGAGCAAGAGGAGTGCGCTGATAGGATGCAAGTGTCCCGGCCTACATTCCAGAGGGTGCTCTCTTCAGCCAGGGAGAAGGTGGCCCGGGCGCTGGTCGAAGGTAAGGCTATCCGGATCGAAGGCGGAACCTACCGTCTTGCTGCGCGGAAGCTGCGGTGCGAGGATTGCAGTTATGAGTTCGAGGCACCCGTTGCCATGTATCGCCAAGGCGCCGGAGCGGCTTGCCCTAGGTGCGGTGCGCGTCATGGGCGACGTAACGACGGGGACCA
>DUWJ01000034.1 GCA_012842765.1 Bacillota bacterium
AAGCATTGCAGCGGTGCCGATAGGATCGGCATCTTCTGCGGCAAAAGCCGCAGCCGACATGGCCAACACCAATGTTACCGCCAACAGAAACGCGCTTATCTTGCGTTGCATCAGCTGGTCCTCCTTTGCTTTCATGACCTGTGCTTTGCTTACCCCTCAGAGGAGGCGCAGGGAAACCCGCCCTGCGCCCCGCCTCTAAGAGGCACATTCATTGCTTTTTGAGTTGTCTACCTCTGTATGACCAGCCGTCCCACTTCGGACCTCTCGCCTGTCTCAGTCACCAACACATAGAGATACAGCCCATTGGAAATTGGCCTATCCCCCGCCATGAGGTTCCAATGGTGCGCGTTAGCGGCTGCTGGCAATTCTGCCTCATAGACGAGTCTTCCGGCTACATCATATACGTATAGCCTTCCATCTGCCTCGATATCGTAATAGAAGATCACATTGTCTTCTGCCGGGTTTGGCGCAGCCACAACAGACCGCGATATCACAATGATTGTGAACTCCTCACTTGTATCGGTTCCTGCTCCGCCCTTGGGATCAGTAGCAGTAATCCGCACAATATAGCACCCACCCTTATTCAAAAGTGTGGTGTCCCATATGTATAAGCCCTCGTTGTTCTCTCCATCAGCGATTGTCATCCATGATTCGCCGCCGTCAGAAGACTGTTCGATCTTGATTGTGAGAGTATCATCAGGATCATCTACATCAGTAGCTATCCATACGATCTCGTGCTTGCCCACCCATAATTCTCCTCCAACGGGCGCAAGCAGTGTAACCCGTGGAAGCATGTCCGGCTTCATGGTCCTTGCGATGGTAGCTGGCGCTCCATCATTATCGACCACGGTAAGGGTGACTTCGTATTCTCCAAGCTCACTATAAACATGGATGGGATGTTGCTCTGAAGACACAGTCCCATCGCCAAAATCCCATGCCCAGCTGCTTATTATCCCGTCCGGATCGACCGATTTGTCGATGAAATGAACCGCTAAGTCTTCCACGAACCTGTATTCAAAATCGACCACCGGTTCAGCATTGACCAAAACAACCTGCCGAGTATCACTGGCCACTGCTCCATCGGAATCTGTCACTGTGAGGGTTACAGAGTACGTGTGGTTCATCGCATAGGTATGAACCGGATTCTGTTCAGACGAAGATCCGCCGTCTCCAAAATCCCATAGCCAACTGACGATCTCCCCGCCATCTTCATCCACTGATTTGTCTGTGAACGTAACCGTATTGGGTTCATCTTCGCGCCATTCAAAACTCGCCCTCAGTCCGTCCACTCGTAAGGTCACAGGAACCACTATGAGGGGATTGTCCAAAGCGTTGCTGGTTACGGCAATGCTCGTGCTGCAAACATCGCCCACACTCATTCTATCTGTGTCAAATGCCAGAGTAACTTGTGAAGCTGCTCCGGGTTCCACAATATCTTCGACCGGATCGGCGCTCAGCCACACGGGCATGTCTTCTAGTAAGAAACCCATATCCAGGAGATATGCCGTATTGTTTAGATCAGTCATCCAAACGTTGCCGTGCTCGTCTGCCTCGCAGCCGCCAGCTTTGTTCCTGCTGCCACTCGGATGCTGAAACCAAGTGAGCATTTCACCAGTGCTGGAATCCATGATGGCCACCATGTCCGGTCGACCATTTAGCGTCAAGACCAAGTACCTGCCGACTCGTGCGATGCCTGCCACCGGCAGAGTACTATCGTCATACGTCCGAAGAATCTCACCGGGTCTGGGCCATGAAAGCCCCGCAATTTTGTAGATTACCAGCTGGTTCCACCCGCCGATGTAGAACACGTCCTCCACAGGATCGTATGCAATTCCCCGCTGGGAGGTGGCATCCCAAATACCGTAGGGATCCCTTATTGATGTGACCACTTCGCCATCGGCAGGGTCTATGCAGTATATCCTGTTATCGCCTCCCACATTGACGTGCCAGAGATATTCTCCATCCCAAGCGAGGTCGGCCGCCCATTGTCCTACCCAGGGCAACTCGAAAGTTACGCCTGTCTTCTCTCCCTCGGTAGTGAATTGCCAATCGCGCTTTCTGAGATCAGTGAACCACACGTTCTCCCCATCGTATCCACAACCCCATGCTCTGAATACTCCATTTATCGGCCATGATTGCACCTTATCGCCAATATCCAGTTTTGTGATGGTTCTGTCTTCAATAACAAACTGATCCCCAGAATCATACGCATTCGGATCCCAACCATCCAAAACTGCCTTTCTTTCGTAGCCCGTGAAATTGGCTTCGTTCGTCTTAAAACCCGTCACCATGAATCTCAATGGCGAAGTCCCGCTATTTTGTATTTCCAGTCGACGTGTCGCTGTGCTGTGTGGGATTACTGAAACGACCAGAGCATCAGGTTTGACACTGGCATAAGCAGCCCCCTCAACCCTGACTGGCACTGTAACTGAAGTGCTTGCTCCCAGGTTGTCCACGGCATGGAAGGAGGCTTCATAGAATCCAGGATTCTCATAAACATGAGTGGTCTGGAGATCGTGCTCGGGAGGGGTCCCATCTCCAAAATCCCACCACAAATCGGCCAGTTCTCCATCTGAGTCATACGCTCCCGCTTCAAGCATCACCGTTAGGGGCGGTTCGCCATGATCGGGAGTGACCGTGGCCTTTGTTACAACAGGCAACTCGTTGCCTGTCACTGCGATGTTCACCGGCACGGCTATGACCGGGTTGACAGGATCGTCGATGTTCACCAATATCTGCCGCGCGTATTTGCCTTCATCTAGCATCTGGGCGTCGATGACTACTTCTATGTCGATCATCTCACCGGGCCTCACCGCGCCAATCCTTCTACCGAACGAAATGCCATCTGCCTCGTGGATCAGCTCCACTGCCATGTTGCTATGGAGGTACTCGGCATTGCAGATGACTTGGAGGCCCACTTCGCCAGATCTGTCTTCAATGCCCACTGTGGCATTGGTCATGGTTCCATCCATGCTGGCATACTGGTACACAATCTTCCCGTTGCGGTACAGTATTGCCTGGAAGTTGAAGCAACCTTCTGGGACCTTGTTTTCGATGCGATGGGCGCCCACCCACGACACAATGAATCTTTCATTTGCAGCGTCGTAATAGTAATAGACCCCGCCATCAGTAACCTGCAGATCATCCCAGAAAACAGCTATTAGATCATTGGGAAGGGCACGATCGGGCAGGGCCGTGTTCACAGCTGCGGAACCTGTGACGCCAAAAGTGAGGAACCCATCAGCGGAAATCGTAACCCTATTCTTCGCTTCGCCATAAAACATGAATTCGAACGGCAACTCGATATCTATGGAGTAATCATCACCCAGTACGCCGAGGGTACCCCGATCCGTGATGTCAACCCATTTGAACTCGGGTCCCTCCGGGCTATCGCTATCTCTCCATATGTAGCCATACGTATCGCGTCTGCCGAATGGCCCATCGCCGCCCGGATTGCCAGCGTCCGATCGGTCAATGCCAAGCTCGAAGAAGAACCTCGATTCTCCCGTATTGGATATGGCAAGGACCTCAGACGCTGATGACCCGCGGGCGAGGGTTATATCGAAAGACTCGGGGCAAACAGACGCCTTCGGATCTCCCTCTTCAGAGATAAACTCATATATTGCCGCCATGACGTCTGTCGCAGTCGCCTCAATCCCGGTGTCTGCGTTCTCTCCGTCGGTCCATTTGATATCAGGAATCGCCTCAAACGGGAAGACGAAGAAAACCAACCTGTACGTATCCGGTCCATAGTACTTCAGCGCACAGGGGCGCCCCGAATCGTTACTGAATATCGGGGTTGCGTATTTATCAGGAAGTACTGTGTCGCTGTAGTCTTTGAACGGGTAATCCAGCTTGATAACCATCCCATCAGTGAGCGGATCATCCGGAATGCCGTACACGTTGTCTGTTCTAACATCCTTCACGTACTCGGCCACGTGTAGGTACTGCTGGACGAAGGCATTATCACGACCTAAGTCCCAGATGATGTCCTGACCGCATAGGAATAATCTGCCGCCGTTATCAAGATACTGCGAAAGCCAGATTTGATCCTCGGAGGTCAATGTCCGCTGCATTGTTCTGCCGGTGGTCCATATCACAGGATTGCTGATATCAGGGGAAAATGGCACAGGTGGTTCCACTAATACCCATGGCACTCCAATGCCATTCAAAGCATTGAGGAATACCTCGCTATCGCTCGCCCCACCATCATCGTCCACAAAGATGACGGAGCCCTCGTCATACACGGTAACCCTCACGCTCGCATTTGCCCCAATACCATTTCTCCCTATGGCGTAGAAAGTTGAAGTATACATGCCCGTCTGACCATATACATGACTGGCCGTATATGCATGCACCGCTTCGCTGCCATCCCCGAAATCCCACCACGCATCCAAAATATTCGCTTCATCTTCCACCGTAGCCGCAAAGGTAACCGCCAATGGAGGGCTCCCATAGGGAGGAAAACCACTTACATTAGCGATCTTCGGCGGAACCTGCTGTCGCAGGGCGTTGCAGATGTTTAGCCGCCCACCAGATAGAACTACGCCCTCGAGATCGGGCTTCTTGTCAGCAGTCGACAGAATGAGTTCTTTTATTGTCACCTGGTCATCCTGCCAATCACTACCCCAAGGGTAAAAAGGCATATCCGGAAACTCGGCCATTAGCACTGCGCAGGCTCCCGCAACGTGTGGAGTCGCCATGGATGTGCCATTCATCCATGCATATGGCAGATATCCCTCCGGGGTTTGGTCTGTAGGCAGTGTCGAAAGAATACGGTGGCCCGGAGCGGCAATATCCACTGTGGTCTTTCCCCAACACGAAAAAGCCGCCAGCCTATCATTGCAGTCGGTTGCGGCGACCGCGATTATGTTATCCAGTGGAAAACTGGACGGGTAGTGGCTTTGTTTTGGATATTTAGAATCATTATCGCTCCCAGTATTTCCCGCAGCGCATATATGGAGCAAATCACAGGCCCTGAAGGCATCCTCGAGCGCTGGATCGAGGGGCCCGCTGTACCCCCAGGAATTCGAGGTGATATGCGCTCCGTTGTTCCAAGCATACGCTAGAGCTTCAATAGCATTACCAGTGTCCCCGACACCATCTTCAAGAAACTTCAAACACATAATCTTGGTGTTCCAGGCAATTCCGGTCACTCCAAGGCCATTGTTGCCTACAGCGCCTATGGTTCCCGCGGTATGCGTTCCATGTGAATCCAAGCCATCATACACGCTGTTGTCATCGTTTGCGAAATCCCATCCATAAATATCATCAATATACCCGTTTCCGTCATCATCGGCACCATTGCCCGGGATCTCCCCGGAATTAATCCATATATTATCCATAAGATCCGGATGATCCCACTCTATCCCGGTATCGAGAACGGCAACAACGATTTCTGGCACATCGTGCCTGATGGCCCACGCCTCAGGCGCATCTATGTCAGCATCAGGAGTACCGACGAGCCCCGGGTACGATTCTTGACCGGTATTGTTCAGGCCCCACATCCTGGGAAACAGGGGATCGTCCGGGATCACTGCTGATGGCGAATCGTACGCATAAACCTTTCTCTGTGGCGATACGTACATTACTTGCGGGTTTGCCCCGAGTTTTTCGACCACGCTTTCCGCATTGATTCTCTGGCCATCACAGACCTTCACCCGATAAATAGTCAGTCCTTGAGGAAATGCATCACTCGGCTTGAACCATATCGGCTTTACAATCTTCATCCCGATACGGTCCAAGCTGCCCGTAACCTCCGAAGAACCTACACCGTCAATGAATCTAACCAGATATTCGCCATCCTCAAACGCCTCCCCAGCCAGTTCCTGCTGGGCCCAGGCATTCCCAGCATCTACCGGGCTAGCTGTAGATGCCGACTCGACCGAAGCCGCAAAGAATACAATGATGACCATGATAATTGCCATACTTGCCCAATTTGGGCGCCTAGCCTTGGCCACTAATCTCCCTCCACTTCATTCAGATAATAATCACAAACCAGTACCTCAGATTTATTTGCAATATCTGTGCCATGATTTGATCAACACGTATCCGCTGGCAGAAGCCAGAGGGGGATGGCACGTGCCCTAATCTCAATCTGAGATTGGTCTCACCTCGAGACCACGCTAAGGCAACAAAACAGGCAGACAATTAACGGGAGATAGCTGGCTACTTTATGCTTGACAGTTATCCGCCCAGATCATACTCACGGATCCTTCTATATACAGTGGCACGACTGATACCCAGTCGTTCCGCGATAGTCTCCTTTGCTTTGCCACTATGCCCTAGCTGCCTCAAGCCCTCGGCTATAGCCATCCGTTCCCATTCCGATTTTGATACGAACCAGTTGAAGGCCTGACTTCCTGTTTCATTGGCTATGTCACCAGTCGACGAGCCTCCATGTTCCATTGTGCCTTTGGTCACCTGTGCCGGGAGGTGGTGAGGTTCTACAGTGTGTCCTAGGCACGTATGGAGAACATATTGAGTCGCGTTTTCCAATTGCCTTATGTTGCCCGGCCAATCATAGACAAGCAGAATCTGCTCGACCTCCTCGCAAAGCACAGGAATGTCCCGCTGCGATAAAATAGCATGCTTGTTCAGGAAATAATTGAAGAGGGGAATGATATCGGTCTTGCGTTCTCTTAGAGGCGGAATGCGGATGGGAATAACGTTCAAGCGGAAATACAAGTCCTCTCGGAACTCGCGCTGTCGAACCATTTGTTCGAGATTTCTATTGGTTGCAGCAATGATTCGCGCATTTGAAGTCAGAGTCTGTGTTCCACCGATACGACAAATCTCTCCATCGTCCAGTGCACGAAGGAGTTTCGCCTGAAGCCTCAGCGAGCAATCTGCAACCTCGTCGAGGAACAAGGTTCCTTCGTCTGCGAGCTCAAACTTGCCGGGCTTGCCCCCTTTGCGGGCGCCGGTAAACGCACCTTCTTCGTAACCAAACAGCTCCGAATCGAGCAGCTCCTCGGGCATGGCAGCACAATTCACTGTGACAAATGGTCCATACCGTCGAGCGCTGTGATAATGAATAGCGCGAGCAAAGAGTTCCTTACCTGTGCCGCTCTCGCCAATCAGCAAGACTGTGGAGAAGCTGGCCGCCGTACTGAGGGCCATCTTCTTAGCCTCCATGAGTGCAGGCGCCGTGCCAAGTATATTGTCGATGGGCTGGTCTGGCTGACTATTTGAAACTTGGTATGCAAAACGTCTTGCATTTTTGGAGCTGGTGAGCAACTCCACAGCGCCCACGACACAACCTCCGCTGCGCAGAACTGATCCACTGCTGACATACTGGATTCGCCCCGCCGGGACCGAGACTATGACCTCTTTCCCTTTATATGGCGTCCGGGTTTGCACAACTTCCAGTATAGGCGCATCAGCAACCACGTCACTGAGCTTTTTTCCTACAAGCTCGACTCCGTCTAAGCCAAGCACCTTTGATGCTGCTCGATTGCAGCAGAGAACAATTCCGTCGTCGTCTACTGCAATTATGCCTTCATCAACAGCATTGACTATACCAGTAAGCTGGTCACGAGATTTCTTGACTTCTTGTGTAACGTAGGCATTCTTCGCACCGCTTTCAACGAGCCTGGCCATCTGTTCTATAAATGCCACATACTCGTCAGAACAGTTCACAACACGCCAGCGCTGATCTTCCGTGAAGCATATGAGGCCTACCACCCCTAAAGGTTCGCCATCCATCATGAGAGGATAAACCATGTGACATGTCTCGATACATTTCTCTGCGACCTCGCACTTCCCGCAGGCGACGTTCCGCCTCGGGTCCGTGATCAAGCGAGGTTTGCCAGTTCGCATTGACTCGGCAAAAACGGACGACGAGGCAACCTTCTGACCAACAAGTCTGGAGTATCGTCCAGTGCCGGCAACCCGCGTCAACCCGCGTTCAACTATAGTGACATCCAACTGCAAAACAGTAGACACTGCCTCAGCTACTTGCTGCATAAACTCGCACATCGATCTGTCCCACAATGACATCACGCAACCACCCTTGGAATCTATCTTTAGTCGCAGTCCTTGTGCATGCTCATCACACCCCAGTCAGCTGTAATGATGATGCAACATGTCTGCTGCAAGTTCCCTAGCTCGGCGAAAGCAGGCAATGTGGGCGAATGTGCTAGATCAATATTGCGATGTTGAAGCCAACAACATCTGGTCCATTAGGTAGTGCGTCGGTATGTTGCGCATTTCAGTCATAGCAAACAGTCCCATGTCGACCCGTCGAAGCCCTCCCACTTCTTATGGCATGGCCTGCATGATCGGAGAAGCTCGGGGCTTCCCCCAGATAAGGCATTTCTCTAATCTATTCGTCAGAACAATCTGGAATCCCTTTGAAATCGGTCACCATTGCCTCACAACAATGTGGGGTTGATGCACCTTTTACCAGGCCTTAGGATGCAGTGAAGCATTGTATGGGTTTGATGCCTATGGTTGGATCGTCTGGGAGCTAACCATACCCAGAACAATTGTCAATCGCAGTTTTGGGGATGTCGGCCCAGGCGGCGGATGGCAACGCGCGTCTTCGCTCAATGCTGCGATTTGGCCTTCCTCCTTCTCACAACCATACAGACCCAGTGGTACACTATCTCGAAGGCGAGGACATCATATGCCTCTCACCCCAAATCGCTGGCAAGATCAATGCCATCATGGCAGAACACCGGCTTTATCCATCACAATCACGATAGAGCGCAACTTTGTTCCGTCCGGAGCGCTTGGCCTCATAAAGCGCGGCATCTGCATTCTTGATAAGCTGATCGACTTGCAGATCTGGCGAGCAGATTTCGCCTGCTACCCCCATGCTGACAGTAAGCTCAATCCTCTGATCATTGTAGAATATCTCAGCGCCAGCTATCTTCTTTCGCAACCTTTCCGCCAGCGCAAAGGCGGCATCCACTTCGGTGTCCGGCATTATCAACACAAACTCCTCGCCCCCGTAACGAGCCAAAATATCCTGAGCCCGTATACTCTGCTTCAGAAGCAAAGCCACTTCCTTCAGGACCATGTCTCCCGCCTCATGTCCGTAGCTATCATTAACCTGCTTGAAGTCGTCGATATCCAACATGATTGAAGAGACGGCCATGCCAGTCCCGCACCGCCTCAATACATCTTCCGCCTGGCAGTAGAGCGCCCTTCTGTTCGCAATATTAGTGAGGGCATCACGATGAGCAAGGTCTTTTAAGTCCCTCATCACGTTCATCTCTCGAGTCATGTCGCTCATAGTCAGACACTTCACAAATGCGCCCTTTCTCCTGCCCTGCACCGTGCGGACTCTGACTCTGTACACGCGGCCGGAACCATCTTGAAGAGCCACATTGGTCTGGCCATTTGCATGGTTCGTCACAAAATCGACTACCTGAGGGTGGGAACTGAAGACGTCAGACAGGCGCTCCCCGACGTAATCGTCCGAATTGCCTGCCACAATATGCGTCAAGGAATGGTTATGGTCGATAATGCGATTGTTTCTGTTGATGATTAGAACAGCATCATCCATACTGTCAAGTACTCTGCTCTTGGCAATGCTCACAACCTGGAAAAGTTGATTCTCATTCAAACCAAAGAGCAGGAGCACGCTCATGAACATTAAGTAAAACGGAGCCAGGTCTGCATCATATGGGCTGAGCCCAAGAAGATAAACAAGGTTCCCCACTCCGGGAACGAGAAAGCTGACGAAGTAAACCCAGTATTGGGGTTTCAGATCTACCGGTGCCTCCGCTAGGGCTCTAGCCATGATCACGATGCCCGCAGCAAAAGCTAGGTTGACGTACGTCATGAAAACCTTGTACCATATGCCAGGCACAACGTGAACTATCGTAAGCACATTCGCCTTGGTGAGTACGATGTCAATATAGTACAGATGGTGCAAGCTGTTGGTGCATACAATCGCCAAAGTGACTGCGGAAAATGCTATCATGCTCAAGATCGTGCCCTTCTTGAGATGCCTATCCTTTCCTGCAAGCTCCAAAGCGGCTAAAAAACCGAAGGTAGGAAGAAAAGAGATGCCCAAGTACGCGATCCTTATGTAGACAAGTGCCTCCTCTACACTGTTGGCAGTCACTTTGAATGCATACCCAAACGAATGCAGGGCAGCGGCGAGAGCGAATCCTGCAAACCACAGATTCCTTCTTCTTCTGCCTTCAATCGCCACATAGATACTGATGCCCAACAGGATGATTCCAGAGACGATCAGAACCCCTACAATCGCGTATCCCACGTGGCGCACACCTCCAGCAACCAGCAAAAGCAATCTCGGAAACAATCCGCGGTTACCAACTCCAGACGCCGAAATGGTTCAAATAATTTTAATTTCTCGTCCGAGGCTCTTGAATCCTTCAGCTCTGCAGTGCTTGCGCAACACCTTCTCATAGCAATCGACAAGCCCTTCCGTAACAATGACTCGTGGAGCGACTCACGGTCCTTCTCCCAACTGCCCACAAAGAAACCCTGAGAATCTACAAGGCCTTTGATGTGCTCCATGAAATCATGGTAAGTGACCAATTCTAGAACGTAACCTTATATGAGCTTGGCATTGCTTGTGAAAGTGCAGAAC
>DUWJ01000289.1 GCA_012842765.1 Bacillota bacterium
AGATTCTTTGTTTGTTGTACAAGAAAGCGGAGCTTTTTGTGGCGAAAATCCTTGGGCAACGTTGAATTTAGGACCATGCCCGGGGCTTACGGACAGTTTTGGAAGAGGTTGAATATGATTTGCGGGGGGTATCGAGGTGGCTGACTGAGCAAGCAAAGTGAGTGTTGACAAGCGTGCGTTATGTAAAACATGCTTCTGCGCTATTCAAGAATCGTAGTCTTTTACCCATACAATTATGTTTATATTATATGCCTCTAGCTTCGAAAAGTATCTGAGCATTCTTAAGCGGCCAAAGTCTTAATCTCAGACAAAAGCACTCATCAGCGCATCTATCAAACCATAGAGCCTGTTAGCTGTGGCTGCAGCCTTCAAAAGCCGCCATCGCGACACTGATACCACGTGCTTCGTATCTCGCAATCTACTGTCGAACAATGTTCTCATAGGATGAACATTCGGGCTGTCTTGGCGATACAGTAGCCTTGGCTCGAAAGCAGAACCTCCGGAGTGGTCGGCGGTGAGCAGCTCCCATCATTGGCTTGTGGCGATTTCAAGGCCAGGAGGCTATAGGCCTTTCTCGCCGGTTACAGATCGGGTTGTCTTCAATGTATATTACCTGCTCAAGGCGACCTAGATTCGTGATCCCAGGATCGATCAGCTCTGCGCCGAGCCTCTGCTCGGTCGAGGCACGGCGTACGCTGTGGCGCCTGCAGCTGCTTGAGCATTCATGGCAGCTAGGAACTGAAATGCCAATCCTCATCCACAGCATGAGTGTAATCTCATAACACCGTTGTCAGGCTATGTGCGCAAGTTCATCGCCCCTCACGCTTGTAGCTTGCGGTAGATCTCATATGTCCACCTAGCCAGTGCGGTGATCTCCATCGACTCAAATCCCGGCAAGTAAGTCTCGAGCTGGTTGTTGAAGGGTTCCGTCCATCGCGGATCTATGCAATCGGGATTCATTGCCCCCATGGCGCAGCATACCTCACCCGCATTGCAGTCAACGTCTGCCCCGCAGTCCGCCAAGATACGAAGGGCCTTATCGAAGTCATTGCGACAGTACCAAAGCGAATGCACGACTGCGACCATGTTGGGATAGGCATGGATCCAATTATAAGTCTTGAGCTTCTCTTCAAACCTCTTGTACGATTCGATATGGTCTTTATTCGCCTGAACAGACTCCATGGCGTCATCTAGCACCGAAGCAAACTCTGTCCCATCAGGCACGTAATCTCGGGCGTGCTTGAGAAGCACTCTTGTGTCATCCACAACAAAGGCCAATGACGTCAATACTGCGCTGTGAATCCCTGCATATACCCCATTCTTCTCATGCGACACAACACTGTCGAGGTATGCATACCGGGCAGCGCGCAACGGATCCCCCGGCGCCACGAGACCGCATACCATCGTGCGCATCTGAGCGCCTATCCACTCGGAGTAGTAATTCCGAAACCTACCCGATTCCGGGGGGTATATTCCTCTCCTCAAGTTCTCCAACGCAAAGTACTCCGCCGACCATCCGGACGGGATAAGCTCGAGCCACTTGTTTGCTATGTCGCGGGACGAGAGGCCTGGCCCTGCCTCATCCGCTGCGGCGAGGAATGCAAGCTCATAAGTGATGTCGTCATTGTAGGTTTCAGGTTCTGCAACGTAATAGTTCAGCCTGTCGCCATAGGCTTCTCTGATCGCATCGCCAGTGTAGCCTTCCATGGCCGTTCCGTAGCTTCCGCCGACTATCTGCCCCGTCCAGCCGCCCAGGATCCGCCTCTCAACGTCCGAATCATCCACATCTTCCGCATGGTCTTCGAGACTTTCCTTCATCGCAGGCATGCACGCCATTATTTCCTCCCAAGTTTCGGGCTGATTGTAGCTCCAGTAAGGATGGGTAGGATCCTTGGGTGCATTTTCAAGAGCGTGCATGAGCTCTGCCGTGATTCGCTCGAGTTTTCCGTGGTCGCCCCCGGCGCATACTTTCAAACCGCGTTCGGCAATTCTTTCAGCTTCTGATACATCGTAGCCCCTGTTATGCCACGCTTGAACCGCCGCATGCAACAGCGCTTCAGGGGCTCTCGAGCCGGGTACTTCCGATTTCCACAATAACGCAAGCATGCCTTTTCTGTATTCGAAAGCCTCGAAGCTAGCAGACCAGTCCCTTGGGTTCTCCGTGAAATCTACTGGCTTCGCTCTCCTCCTCATTTCGAGCTGATACTCCCATGCCTTCATAGCAAGCCCTCCTTATCGGACTACTCGTAGCCCAGTCCCTGCAAGGCCCAAACCTCATTTTGGGCCCCGCATCTGTATTCCTCAAATTCATCTTATACTCCTCTGCCCACGTCGGCGCACTCGGAATATTCACAGAACTTTCACAATACCAGAAAAGGCCCCGGCTTGATGCTCCGCTCCTTATTGCATATGCCCTATG
>DUWJ01000290.1 GCA_012842765.1 Bacillota bacterium
ACTCAGGCGCATAAGGGCTTTTCAGATCGACGCGCAATCAGTTGATGGAGACGGAGTGTGGGTGAAGGATGGGCATGAAGCTAATAGCGTTTGACATGGACGGTACCCTGACACAGGAACCAAGCTCGTGGGAGTACGTACATCGCCGCTTTGGGCTATGGACAGGCCGTGCTGAGGCGCATATGATGCGCTTTCTGTCAGGGGAAATCACATATGAGGAGTTTTCTATCCTGGATGCGCAGGAATGGAAGGGGATGTTGCATGCGGAGATCGAGCGCACGCTCGGCGAGATTCACTATGCTAGATGTGCGCAGGAGGTAGTAGATGCCGCACGATCTCATGGAGCATTCACGGCTTTGATATCGTCTGGCATCTTAGCGCTTGCTCGACGCGTCGCCAGTGATCTTGGCATAGATCGCGTTTTCGCAAACGAGCTGGTGGCAAGGGAGGGTGTGATGACAGGTGATGTAGTGATAAATGTTTCAATTGATGAACCGCATATGACAAAAGGTGCTGTCTTGAGAAGGCTCAAAATGGAGCTCGGAGCCGATACAGACGAGACGTGGGCTGTCGGTGACAACTGGGGGGACATAGGCATGTTCCGTGAAGCAGGGACTGCCGTATTGGTGGCGCCTACACCCGAGGATAGGGAGAAGGTCGTCGTGGCAGTCCCGAACGTCGTATGTGTGCCAAGCTTATGCCATGTCGTCAGTCTTATCAGCCGAATCGGAGCTGGCGATTCCTGCAGTCCTGGCGCAACCGGCGGCTGAGGTGTCCTGCATATCCAATTCGGGCTCTGGCATGAGTTCGTCCTTGTATTGGAGGCGGTAAAGATCATAGTATAGCCCTCGCTTGGCGAGGAGTTCCTGGTGGGTGCCTTCCTCTCGAATGCGGCCTTTATGGATCACGATGATCTTGTCGGCGTGTTGGATCGTCGACAGTCTGTGGGCGACCACGATCGTTGTGCGGCCTGCGATCAGCTTTGGCAAAGCGTCTTGTATGAGCAGCTCAGTCTCGGTATCGATATTTGCTGTCGCCTCGTCGAGAACGAGTATTGACGGATCAGAGGCGAGGGCTCGAGCGAACGCAAGCAACTGTCTTTGGCCGGCAGACAGTGTCGAGCCGCGCTCAGTGACGGGCTCGTCGTAGCCATTGGGCAATTTGGAGATGAAATGGTCGGCATTTACGTAGCGCGCCACTTCTTTGATTTTTTCATCTGAGATATCCACGTTGTTCAGCCTGATGTTGCTCTTTATGTCTCCAGCGAACAGGAACACGTCTTGGAGCACTGCTGCGATATTGCGCCGAAGGTCTGCGACCCTGTAACTGCGAATATCGACTCCGTCTATGAGTATTTGCCCTTTCTGGATATCATAGAGCCGGTTTATCAAGCTTGTTATTGAGGTTTTGCCTGCGCCGGTAGCGCCAACGAACGCCACTACTTCGCCTGGTTCGATGGTGAAGTTGATGTCGCGAAGCACCCAATCGGCATCGTTGTAGGCAAACCACACATTCTTAAACTCTATTCGACCGTCCAACCGATCAACAGAAACGGGATTCTCGGGGTCTTTTACCATGATCTCGGTGTCCATCAGCTGGAATAGGCGTTCAGATGCTGCCATCGCCGCTTGCATGAGATTGTATTTCTCGGTCAGATCGTTTATAGGGCCGAAGAACATGCTGACGTAATTGATGAAGGCATAAACCATGCCAAACTGCATAGTCCCTGAGATGACGTTCCTGCCGCCGTACCATACGACCAGAGCTAGCGCGCCCGTTCCTATGAGCTCCATTATGGGTCTGAATATCGCATATACCATCATCTCACCAATGCCCGCGCGATAGTATTCGCGATTGACATTTACGAAATCGTCATAGTTCCTTTGCTGCCGATTGAAGATCTGAACGATCTTCATGCCAGAGATGTTCTCAGCCAATGTCGAGTTGATCCGCGCCAGCGCAGTTCGGACTTGCCTGTATGCCTGTCTGGCCCTGGTACGGAAGATGATGGTCGAGACGATTATCAGGGGCAAGGCTGCAAGGGACAGGAGAGCGAGCTGCGTATCGAGACGGAACATCACAACGATTATCCCGACCAGCATGAACACGTCCTTGAAGAGGT
The DNA here is from genome assembly GCA_012842765.1 of Bacillota bacterium. GTDB lineage: Bacteria > Bacillota > DTU025 > DTU025 > DTU025 > UBA10085. Next base: position 2,123 of record DUWJ01000290.1, read on the forward strand.
TAACGATTACGCTGGTATACATCTCATTGAGAGTCTCGGTATCATTTGTCACCCTGGTCACCAGGCGGCCCACGGGATTCGTGTCGAAGAACGCTACATCCATGTGCTGAAGATGTGTGAATACCTCTTCGCGAATTTCATATATTATCCGTTGGCCGGCTCGTTGCAGCAGGACTGTTTGCCCGTAGTTGAGGACGAATGCCAGGGCGCCGACTAGGAGCAGAATAATGGCTAATCTTGATACTGCGGCAAGGTCTTGCTCCCGAAAGATGCCGATATTCTCGTGGCCTTCGATTATTTGGGCCGGGTGTTCGACCTCGTCTACGATGAGCACTAGGCCTGAATCCGTTGTTGCCAATTGAGCGGGGCCGTGATCCGGCGGGAGCGCTCCGGATATGAGAACATACTGATCGGAGATGTTCAGAAGCTGGAAAAGGGCTTCCGGCTCGTATTCATCCGCATGGTTGCTGGGCAAGTCTTTGATGCGGACGTAGACGTGCCCATTGTAATGTATCATGCGATTATCTCGAATACCTGCGGGAACCGCCTCAGGTTCATAGCGAGCCATAGGGGCATCGTATCCAGAGATGTAATCGTCCATAGCAGTCTTGATAAGGTATGGCCTGACTAGATCTGTTCCCGCGATTATCATGATAACTATTATTCCTAGCACGAACGTTTTGCGGTATGGTGCGGCGTACGACATTAGTCGCCGTATAAGCTGTGAATCGTACACTTTTCCGATGATTTGTTCCTCTTCCTCATAACCGTTCACTTACATCTCACCTCTCCCCCGGTCAGCTTCTGCTGGCCAGCTCCTCTTCCAGCAGCTGTTTCTCATAGATCTCACTGTAAAGCCCTGCCTGGGCCAGCAAGGACGCGTGGGTTCCACGTTCGATTATTTTGCCGTCATCAAGCACTATTATCTCGTCAGCATCCTTTACAGTGGAGATGCGGTGAGAGATGATTATGCTTGTTCTATCATGCATGAATTCGCTAAGCCCACGAAGTATACTCTCCTCTGTCTGAGTGTCTACGGCTGACAACGAGTCATCAAGAATGAGGATCTTAGGCTCTGTTATAAGGGCCCGCGCTATGGAGATCCGTTGCTTCTGACCGCCTGACAACGTTACTCCGCGTTCGCCGACTTTTGTGTCGAAGCCTTCAGGGAAGCCCATTATGTCATCGTATACATGTGCTATCTTTGCGTAGTGGCATATCTCCTCGGGCGAGAAGTCCCTGTCTGCGAAGGCGATGTTCTCCCCAATCGTGCAGGAGAACAGGAACGTGTCTTGCGGCACACATCCGATCTGGTTGCGGAGCGAGCTCAGTGTAACGTTGCGGATGTCGTGACCGTCTATGAATACTGAACCTTCAGGTGGATTGTAGAGTCTGGTCAATAAGTTGACTATAGTCGTCTTGCCGCTTCCGGTCCGGCCCACTACTGCCAGGGTCTTTCCTGCGTCTATCTTGAAGGAAATATCGGAGAGCGCCGGAGGCACCCCGTCTCGGTAGGAGAAGGTCAGATTCCTGAACTCAATGGTTCCTGTGACGTCCTCTAGCTCAATTGCGCCGGGCTCATCCGCAACCTCCGGGACCTCGTTCAGCACGGCGTTAAGCCTGTCGAGGGCGGTGAACCCGCGCTCCATGACGTTTATGACCCATCCAAGCGCTATCATTGGCCATACCAGCATGGCCAGGTAGCTCGTGAAAGCTACAAAATCTCCGAGAGAGATCTGTTGGTACATTATCATTGACGAACCATATCGAAGGACAACTGCGTAGGCGAGCGCAGTTGCCAGACCGCTCAAAGGCGACATGAGCCCCCATATCTTCACAAGGTCTATGTTTGCGTCAACATTCTTCTGGGCTACAGCCATGAATTTCGCAATCTCAGCGTCTTCCTGCACAAAAGATTTTGTGACCCGTATGCCTGCTATGCTCTCTTGAGCTCGATCCGAGAGTTCTCCAAAGGCCTCGTGCACAGCTAGATGCCGTGGATTTATGATCTTGCTAAAAGCCGCGGTAGACACAGCCAACAGCGGAAATGGAAGCAAAGCGAAGATTGCCAGACGAATGGGGACCGTTCTGAACAGGATTATCAGTGTCGCCGTGGTCATGAATATGGAGTCGGTAATGAGTATGAAGCCTTGCCCGAAGGCTTGCCTCACCGATGGGATATCGTTCGTTGCATGTGCCATGAGCTCGCCGGTCTTGTGCTCGGTGTAGTAGCGGGCGGGCAGCTTCTGAAGGTGGGCGAAGAGCTTATTGCGTAGCTCGAAATCGAGCAACCTTGCAGTGCCCATAATGAAGATGCGCCACAGGAATCTTCCTATTGCTATGCCGCACGCTATTGCAAGAATAATGAGAACATGTTTTTTGAGGCCTTCCGGTGTAAGGGAACCTTCGCGGAGTGCATCAGTAACATTTCCGAGGATCTTTGGAACCACAAGCTGCAGAGCGTCGACGATAATAAGAGTGAGTATTCCTAAGACATAGCGCCACCAGTACTTGGCAAAGAAATCCTTCAAGTGTTCTGTCCGCTTCAAATGGGCTTCCCCCCCGACTCTTGAAGCTCATAAATAGAATACCATACCATTATACTCTACAGATATTGCGGTTGAAAGAGCGCAAAATCCCGA